>QKPP01000237.1 GCA_006508105.1 Myxococcales bacterium FL481
AGAGCGAGTCGAGTTGCGGGTCCGGCTCGCGGGTCCCCGGTGGCCATGCTCCACGCGCGGCGATTTTGCGTGAGCCGAGCGAGGTCCAAGGCTACACTCGCGCCGTATGAAAATCGCGCCGAACACGGTCGTCACTTTGTCGTTCGACATCAGCACGCTCGACGGCGAGATCGTCGAAAGCTCCTCCATCTCGGGACCGGTCACGTTCGTGCACGGGAAGGGCGGCGTGTTGCCGGGGCTCGAGCGGCGCATCGAGGGGATGGCGGCGGGCGAATCCGCGTCGTTCGAGCTGCCCCCGGCCGAGGCGTTCGGCGAGCCCTCCGATGCTCCCGTCAAGACAATTCCTCGCGCCGAGTTCCCAAGCGAAGGTCCGGTGCAGGTCGGCGCTGCGTTCGAAGCCAAGCTCGCCGGCGGGCAATCGATCAAACTCGAGGTTATCGAGGTCACCGACGAAGAAGTCAAAGCTCGACTGATTCACCCGCTCGCGGGCCAGACGATCGCGGTATCGACTCGGATCGCCGCGGTGCGGGCCGCGACGCGGGCCGAGCAGCAAACGGGACGCGTGGTCGCGACTCCGCCGCCGCCGCCTAGAAAGTGACGCCCACGTCGAACACCACCCGCCCGTTGGCATCGTCCGTCGGCCGCACGTTCTGCTTGGTGGGTACGAGCACGGCGTAGCCCAAGGCGAGGGTGACCAGTTCGACGTCGAGCTTGAGCGCGTTGACCCCGAAACTGTGGCGATAGTCGCGAGCGAACTCGACGTAGCGCCAGCGTTGGGTCAAAAATCCCGCGTCGTAGAAGATTGAGTGGGCGAGCTTGCCTCCGAACAGATCCTTGATCGAGACCACCTGCCAGGCGAACGACCCGAGAAGTCGAATGTGGCCGCCTTGGGCCCGCGGGCGGTACAGCGTGCCTGCGTACGGCAGGTCGATGGTTTCGACGTCGACGAGCATGGTCTCGGGCAAGATCCCGCGTAGGCCCAAGTCAACCGTGCCGCCGCCGAAGTAGCGCCACACCTCGGGCACACTGCTGGTGTGGAGCGAGGTCATCGGCACCGCGTGACCATATCGTAGGCTGTAGCGCAGGCTGAGCCGATCCCGCGTACGCGGGATGGGAATGAACTGCTGCCACACCAGGTCGGCCCGTGCCCACCAATCATTGCCGCCGATGTAGGGAGCCTCGAACGCGAATTTTCCTTCCGCACCGAGGATGAACCCCCGTTCCGGGTTGAACGCGTTGTCAACCTGCGTATACACGGCGCCGGTCTCCAGTAGTCCGGTGCGATCGGGCACGATCGCTTCTCCGCGGCTGACGACCGTCACGCCTTCCGCCCCGAGACTAGGCTTGACGATGTCCTTGCTGATATTGGCGAGCTGGAGCAGGTAGCCTCCGTAAAACGACCAGTGTTCGCCAAGGCGCCAAGACAAGCGCAAGTTGCCGATCGCCGTGTCGATGCGACCTCGTGCCGGCGTGTCACGTCGCCGGTACTGACCGGTGAGATCCAAGTCAATCCCGCTGGCGAGGATCCGCGGCCGGCGCAGCGTCGCACGGGCGCTGCGCTCGAAGCATGAGTCTTGGGTGCCGCAAACCTCGGTGACGTCGGAGATCCAGTCGACGCGGTCAAAGCCCCACGAGCCTTCGGTCTCGAGGTCCCACGCCGTGCCGGCGAGGTTGGGAAACCGCGGCTGAGCGAAGACATAAAGCGGGTTGAGAGTCATCGAACCCACGCCGAAGCGGAGGTTGGCGAAGTAGTCTTTGGCCTCGTCGACCGTGATCACTTCGTGAACGGTGCACTGGCCGGTGTCAGCGAGGTCGCAGGCGACCGGATACTCCTGGCGGCCGATGCCGCGACTCACTCCGGTGGCCTGCATCCGGGCGAGAGAACGGTCGAGGTGGCGGCGACGGTAGGTGTCCCCCCGATCAAACGCGAGTTCACGCTCGAGGACCCACGGGCGCGTCTTGAAGGCCCCACGGATGAGCACATCGCCGAACACCCCTTCGCGTCCTTCGTACACATGCACCACGGGACTGACAGACAACGGCTTGCCGGGCATCTGAGCCGCGCACAAACCGGCCTGCGGTGCGGCGAGGTCGCGAATGTCGGGCAGCTCGATCGCCTGGCCCGTGCGGGGATGCTCCACGCGCCACGTGACTTCGGCATCCGCGACGGGGAACCCATCGTCCCGATAGTGCTGCGTGATCGTTTCCGCGGTCACGCGCGCGGTCTCGGTGGTCACCGGCAGGCCCCCGGGTTGGTCGCTGCCCGGGGGACGCAACCGCGTGCTGTGGAGAATTCGGTGCGCCCCCCAACGCCCGGTGTCACTGGCTGGCGCGTGCACGACCCGACGGTTGTCGCCGATCGGCTCGTCGAGATAGCGAATCATCTCGCGGCGAGACGTCACCACCCGGGGCCCGGGTTGGACCTCCAAGCGCACATAAAGGTCGGCGGAGTCTTCGCGCAACACCGCCGCGAGGCCGGCGGGGTCGAACTGGTCGGTCCATGCCGGTTCGGTTTGGCCGGCGACGAGCCGACTCGGATCCACGACCGCGTGAGCGCCCGGAACGTCGAGCCCCCGTTCCCAAAACCCCAACTTGGCCGAGGCCGTGGCACACAAGTACCCCTCGTCGTTGTACGCCGTGAGCAAGACCCCCAGGTCCGCCAACAGCTCCGCTTCGCTCAAGCGCCCGCGTCGGCGCAGGGCTCGTTCACCTTGCCACCGCTTCGCCACGCGCTCGAGGACGGCGGGCGGGACACCCTGCGGCCCGACGAGATCCAGCGAGCGGATCCGCAGGCGCGGACCTTCGGCGACTTCGAAGCGCAGCTTTCGACGCGAGCCGAAGTCTTCGTAGGAACCCTTGACGCGGGCGAACAAGAACCCGCGTGACTGATAAAACGCTCGCAGGTTGGCGGCCTCGCGGTTGGCCACGCTTTGGTTGGGAGCGTCGCGGCGTGCGTAGATCTGCAGCGGCTGGGTCAGCTGGGCCCGCGTAAATGACAGGGCCGGGCCAGTTTTCGATTCGGCCGGGCGCGTGAAGGTGACCTCAACCGCCGGGCCGAGGTCGACGTCGATCTCCAAGGGCACGTTGCGGTCGGCGGGCGGCCGGGCGGGACTGAAGTCCTCGTACGACGACCGAACCCGCACCTGAGGGTGCGGATGCTGGGGGGCACCGCCGCGGACCAGGGTCTGCGATCGAGAGGGCTCAGCGTAGGCGGCTTCCACCCGTTCGCGCCGATCTTCCATGAACTCGGTGGTGACCCGCTTGCGTCGCACAAGCAGAAACCGCGGCATGAACTCGCGCCGTAGCCAGCGTTGGTCGGTGGAGGGGGCACCGCGCACGGTCACGCCTCTCCGGGCGATGCGATGCGCGGGGCCCTTGTCGAGGAACACGTGGAGATCGGCTTCGTCGGGCGCTCGGCCGCATGACAGCCCCAAGCTGGCCTTGCCGCGCATGTAGCCGGCTTCGAACAGGAACTGCTCGAGTCTGGACACTTCGTCGCGTTCCCATTCACGACAAGCCACGTCGGCCGCGTCGCAGATCGGGGGACGGGGTTTTCTTCGCAGCTCCCGGGGGTGAACGCAGCGCCCGGCGGCAAGCGACCCCGGACGCGAGGCGATGCTCAGCTCGCGTTGAATCTCGCGACGGGGCAACGGTGCCGCGCCGTGGATCCGAATGCGGCGTAGGCTCCGGCCGGGGCGAACCTCGATCCGAAGCCGTCCCGTTTGCACGGCGACGAAGCGGGATTGGTAACCAAGGGCCTCGAGTTGGCCGGCGACCACGTCGGGAAAGAACGCTCGTGGGGTGACGGCGACGATGCGGGCGAGTCGCGTCGGCGAGTCGCCGGGCAGAAACTCGCCCGTGATCTCGACGCGCGCGACGCCCACGTAGCGCAATGTGCCTTGACGTCCCCGGGGCGAGACACGAGTCGTCACCAGCAGTTCCCCCGGCGCGGCCGCAGCGATCTCGATGTCGTAGCCATCGGTGGCCAGGTTACCGAGCACATAGAGCAAAAGATCCTGCGCTGCCCCGCGCATGCGCACTTCAAGACCTCTCCCTCGTAGCGCGTCGGTCAGCACGGTGCACGTCTGCAGCGAGAATCTTCCGCTGCGAAGCGTCGTGAGGGCCTGGGCGACCGGATACAGCGGGCTGGTGGGGTCGGATAGCTCGCACTCGGTGCCGCGCAGCAGCGTCGTGGCGGACGGCTCGTCCGCCGAAAGCGGCGACGGATCGGTCGGGGGGCCCAGCGAGATCGCCGCGGCGCACAGGATACGGAGCATCGCGGCGAGCATGACGATGACGAGGCTCCGCTTCAGCGGATGCTCGGGATCTCCAGCGTCTGCACGAGCTCGAGCGAGTCGTAGCGTGCCGGATCGAGAACCAGCACTCGTTGAGAGTAGTTGCGCTGACCGGACTTCGCCTCCATCGCGGTGTTCTCGAACAGTTCGAGTCGACCCGTCAGGCTGTAGCTGTCCCGCAGCAACGCGCCCGGGTAGCCGCGCAGATAGTTGACGTCGAACCCCAAGTTACCGTAGTCCCAGCGCAGGCCCTCGGGGCGACCTTCGAGCTCGGCCTCGAGACCGAGATGCCCGGCGCGGACCCACATCTTTGGCAGATAGGCCTCGGCTCGTGGGATTTCCTCCTCGAGATAGGTGTTGAGGTTGAGTTCCAACAGCTTCGACACCAATGCCAGCGGCTTGCCCGTGTACAAAAGCGGGGAGCTGGAGCCCCGTAGGCCGTCGTAGGGCGTCGCGTCCACATCACCGGCTTCGAACACGAGATAGTCCACACAACCGCGCGTGGTGCCCAGCTGCCCCGAGGTGTCCCCCAAGGCGGAACACTCCCAGCGAATCTCGTCGATCGCCCCCGACAACCGCACGGTCAGCGTTTGTAGCTGATTGTCGATGCGAACCGGGTTTTTGCTCACGGCGACCACGTCGACGAAGCTGTCGGTAAACTCCCGTTCCACGATCACGCGCCCGTGGTCGATGATGTACTCATCCCCCAAAATCGCGAGGTCGAGTGCCCCTCGTTCCACGGTCAGTGCACCGGTCAGATCCGGGTCGGCCAGGGTGCCCGTCAGGCGAATGTCGGCTTGACCTTCCACGCGCAACAGCACGTTGTTGTCGATGTGAAAGGGACTGGCGGTGCGTAGTCCGACATCGAGCCGGAGAGCTCGGAGAAACCCGGGCAGTTGCGTGGGCGCGGCCGGCACCGGATCCTCAAAGGACAGGATCGCCACGCCTTGCACCGCGTCGCGAAGCCATCGGGCGCGGTCGACCAGCACGTCCCCGCGCAGGCTCATGGCACCCGTGAGATCGGCCTCGAGCGTGATTCGATCGCTGCTGAGCTCGGCCTCCAGCTCGGGGCGACCCGAGTTGTCGGTTTGCATGTACGGCACCTGCCGCATCGCGGCGTGGACGGTTGCGCCGGTAATCGATTCGAGATCCGGCCGAAACATCACCGTGCCCCACACGTTCGCGTGTCCACGCGCGCCCAGCCCCAAGTCCACCGCCTGACGGGGCCTCGATCGTGCGTAGGCGCCTCGCTCTCCCCCCACAAAGACCGCGACCGACCCCGGGGGGTGGTCGGGGCAGGGCGCCGCGTGAGTGCACAGCCGCGCGTGCAGCTGGCCGCCTCGCAAGTCGAGGCGCTGATCTTCCAAATCGATTCGCGTCGCGTGGCGATCGAACGCGAGCTTGAGGTCCGCCTCGTCGAACGCGGCGTCGGGGTTGGAGTCGACGCCAAGCTGCCCGGCGAGTCGCAATTGCTCCAGCGCCATGGTGCCGGAGCTGGCGCTCACCGCCTCCGGCAGCAGTGCGTGGGGCAGGCGACCATCTAGCTCGCCCCTCGCGGAAAGTCGGTAGCGTCCTGCGCAGGGGCCGGACAGCACCAGCCGCGAGTCGTCGCTGAGTTGGACGCGATCGCGAAACAGCTGCAGTTCACCGCGCAGCCGGGCATTCGATTGTTCCACCTCGACGTCCAACTCGTGGACTCGTACCGGGATGGTCTCCGGCGCGGGCGCAACGGCTTCGCCGGCTGGGGGGGGCTGCGGGGATCCGAGCTGGGCCTCGAGGGTCACCCCGCCCGCCGACCGATCGGCACGGATCGATCCAGTCAGCGATGGGCGTTCTACCAAGCCGCTGACCGTCAGGTCGGCGTCAAGCCGTCCTTCGAGCGGTGCGATCCCCATGGTGCGAACCCACGGCGCGAGGGCCTGCAACTCCACCGCACCGCGGAGCCGAGCGGCTCCGGAACCTTGGTCCGGCGTCCAGCGCGAGTCGCTGGAGCACAGCATGGCCGGGTCCGTCGGCGTGGCCGGACCGAGGTCGAACGAACCGTCGACGCTGAGCACTGCTTTCGCCGGTCCGCCGCTGCGGACCCCCCACGGCGACCGTAGCTCCACCAGGTCACCGCGCACGTCGACGTCGAGCGGGTTTTCGGAGCACAAGGCGGACGGGTGGGCGCACGGGTCGCGATCGTTGGCCGCCGAGGCGTCGGCTAGCCATAGGTGACCGATTCGGCCGGTGACGGCCAGCGCCTCCGATCCCGGTGGTCGGTGGCACGCGTCGAGCAGACCCGCATGGCCATCCGGACAGTAGTCGGCGCGCAAGCTGACCCCGCGCAGTTCTCCGGTGACGTTCGTTCGGAGCGAACGGCGAGAGGGATGCGCGAGGAGGTTGGAGACGGGCAGGGCGTCGAACTCCACTTCGACACTGAGCTCGCGGGGGGATGGTGTGGTCTTGGCGCGCGGCTGCGGCAACGCGAGCTCGGCCGACGCGTGCCACGACAAGGCGCTGTTGTCCGATCGCTTCGATCCGAAGCGTCCTTCGGCCGAGATCACGCGGTGAGCGGCGCGATCACCCGTGGCTTCGTGGCGTTGCGTCGCCACCACGAAGCCACCCGATCCCAGCGGGACGCCGTCGACGCTGAGCGCCGCCAGTTTCAGCTGCCCGTGAACGTCCGGTTCGCCCACCGTACCTTCGATGGTAAACGCGGTGCCGTTGCCGATGTAGCCGCGGACGGTGTCCCCGAGTCCCCCCATGGTGGTGAGGGTGGCCAGCGGCAAGTGGCGCGCTTCGACCTCGAGGTCGAGCGTGGGATCGGTCTGGAAACCCACGCTTCCGCGGGCCCGCAGCGCACCGACCTCGACGCCAACGTCCGGGGCGTGCAGCGGACTCAACGGGCGGTGATACGCAACGGCGAGGCGCTCGATGTGGATCGAGTCATCACGTACCGTGAAGCTCGCATCCGCGTGCTGAAAGCGTGTACCGGCGACTTCGAGCTGCTCGGCGTAGGCTGCTCCCCGAGCGGTCATGGTCGAGATCGGCACGGCGCCGTCGTGGCCGTCGTCGACGTACAGCCGCAGTGCCGCATTCTTCGTGGCGATGCCCGTCTCGAGCAGGTTGTCGGTGTCGAGGTTCTCAAGATCCAAGAACAGCCGAACTTGAGGATCGTCGAGCAACTGGCCGCGCTCGAACAGCACCAAGTCGAGTTCAAGCGGGCCTGCGCCGCCGAGGAGCTCTGCGCGAGGACTGCGGATATGCACGGTCCCGCGATCCAACCACAGTTGCGCTTGCTGTAGCCCGGAAAGCGACAGCGAGCCACCCCGGGCCCCGGTGACGCTGAGCTGGCCGTGGTCGCTGCTCGGGGCTCCTAGGTCGCCGCGCACGGTGAGCTCGGCGAGCAGTGTGTCGAAGTACGGTGCCACCCCGAACGCTCCGAGAAATGCGGCGCCGTTGTCGACTTTCAACGCGAGCGATGTTGAGTCCAGCGCGTCGCCCTGCGGACTGAGTCCCCCGGAGGCAAGCAGTTGGCCGCCGGCCGTGCCAACACGAAGTCCCCGCACGTCGAATCCATCGCGGTCCGAGTAGCGAATCGTGCCCTCGGCCGTCATCTGCCGCGGGAAGCCGTCGGCCTGCGGCCCACGATCGCGGCTGATTTGGAAATCACGCAAGTAGACGTCGGTTTCGTCGATCACGGTTGTGTCGCCCGCTTCGTGCATCGCAAAGCGATGCAGGTCGACCGAGCCGGAGGCTGAGCCCCGCAACGCGGCCGCGGCCTCGGGATAATCGGCGACGAGCTGGGCCGGATCGGCGTGGTCGAGATCGACGTACAGCGAGACGAGCGTGGGATCACCGGGAATCGAGCCCTCGGGGAGGACGATATGATCGGTGCCGCCGCGTCGGTGCAAGCGGACATCTCCATCGAGCGCCATTCCGCGGAACGTTTCGATGTAGATCACCCACCGGTCATTGAGATCGCTTGCGGCTCCGGTTCGTTCGAGGTTCGCCCACAGCTCGGGGATGGGATCTCGCGCGAGGACCAGGGCGGCATCGACATCGTCAATCGCCCAGGCGGGATCCGGGAACGGATCTAAGGTGATGCCCTGCGCGGCGACGCGGATCGACGGATCGCCCAACGGGCCGTCGATGCTCAGCTTCACGGCCGCTTGCGGGGCCGACACCAACGGACGTACCTCGCCGCGATGGTCGTCGGGCGAGGGGGCCCAAATCGCCTGGGCAAGGCCACCTCCGTCGCGCGTGGCCAGGGTGAAGCCCACCGTCGTTTCCTCACCGAACACGTTGTGCAAGGTGCCGTCGTAGGCGACGGGGGAGCCGCCAAGCTGACCGTCACCGCGCAGGCGCATGTCGCCGAGCACCGTGGCGCCGTAACCATTGGCGAGGGGAGCCAATGAGAGATCGTCGGCGACGAGGTCCCGGTCGAGCATGTCCGGCAACGTGATCGTGCCGTCTCCGCCCGTCGCTTGCACGTCGTAGCGAAACGGTAAGCGTTCCGGTTCGGGCTCGTCCGCATGGGGGCCGAGAAAGTCCAGACGACCCTCGAGCCGGTCAAATGTGAGCGTGGTCGCCCAGCGCTGACTGTCGATCAGTTCCAAAGAGATCGTGGCCATCTCGAGTTGCGCGTCGTCGAGGCGCACACTCAGACCGCGTCGGCCAGGCGGGAGCGGGGTGGGAATTGGCTCCGCGAAGGCATCTGTGAGCGTGTTGAGCCGCCCGCGAGACGTCGTGACATCCGCAGACCGAATCCACAGTTTCCCGGAGTTGGTGACTCGACCGAAGTGAAGCACCCACGGAATCTCCAGCCAGCCAGGTACACCGAGTCGGTTCCACGGGACAATCTCGTGGAGGACCAGGCTGACTTCCAAGGCGTCGGCCTGCGCGGCGAGTTCGACGGCGTCGCGGCTTTGACCCAGGGACTTGAATGGCCCGAACACCCGAACCCCTCGCAATGACACGGGGGTGGGGACGCCCAGGGCGAGGTCGATGATGAGCCGGGGGTGCCAGTGGACCGAGTCGAACGCGAGCTCACCGTCGATGTTTTGGCTGATCGACTGGGTCAGAAAGGCCCCCAAACGCTCGTCGTTGAACTGCCAGTACGCGGTGAGGTAGGCCGCCGTGAAGATCCCGCAGATCCACAGCATCAGCTGAAATGGCAGGGTGATCAGCAGCCAGCCCGCCAGCGGGTACCGTCGGATCGTTGGCTGACGACTTTGGGCGTAGTCGACAAACTGCGGATGCAAGCGAGGAATGTGACTGGGATTGGCCAGCGCCAAGTTGACCAACGCTTCGCGGAATTGGTCGAGCCCCCGCTCGATGCGGGCGCGTGGCGACAGGCTGTGCACGGTGCTATCCGGCGGGATCGAGCGGCCGAGCAGGGTATCTTCGACTTCGCGGCGCGCGTCGGCGTCGACTTGCGTCAGCGCTCGCAAGACCAAGTCGGGCAACGGTGTGTCGAGGATCTGCGGCCGTGGAAGCGGCAGACCGTATCGCAGCCGTCTGTCGCGGGCGATTGCGTCACGCCGAACCGCACGCCGTAGCGAGCGCGAGAGGTGGCTCAACTGCTGGCGCCGGGGGGCTTGTGGACGTCGCCGAACGAGCCGCCAGCGATCGAGCGCCTCGTAGGCCTCGAGGAGCAAAGCGAGATTTGCGCCATGCGGGTAGAGATAGTGATAGCGCCGCGCCGAGCACAGTCGCTCTAAGAGGTCTCGACCGTCCGCGAGAAGATCGGCCTCGGCCTGCCAGGTCCGCTGTCGGAGCGTTGGTGACGACACGCGAAGTGCCTCGAGAGTAGCAGTTCGCGGTGCTGGCCGCATTTGCAGCGGGCCGACGCGAGGCGCCCACCAGATCGGCTGCACAAGCGAGGCATCCGGTTCCCCGCGGCGACCCGGGCTCGCAAGGCATCGGCCGCGAAGCTCGCAGTGCGCTCAACTTCCGGTTGACCTGGCTCAGCGTTGGCACTAAACAGTGCCCCTCGCTGCGGGGTGGAGCAGCCAGGTAGCTCGCCGGGCTCATAACCCGGAGGTCACAGGTTCAAATCCTGTCCCCGCTACCACTCAAGGGGCGTCCGATAGCCTGTCGGGCGCCCCTTGCTTTTGCGGGAAGTGAGCCGTGGTACCTGGGATCGCGCGGCGTGGCCAACGAGTGGCTCAGAGGCTAGATGCGGCGGGAGCTCGACGTAGGACCCGCGAGACGCTGGCCCAGATCGTCCGCATCCGGTCCTTCTCGCCGGCCGACAACGTGCAGCCGCCCACATACGCGTGCCCGCCACCGCCGTGGGCTTCACACAGCGCCGCGAGGTCATGCTCGCGAGTGCTGGGGTCGAGCCACGGATTGAACCCCACCGAGAGTCGCAGGCTGCCGTCCGATCCCTCGTACGTCCCGACGGCATACCGAACGGTGGGGTGGAGGTAGTACGGCAGGAAGTGGTTGAGCACCCGAGGGCCGTCCCCGAGGAGATCGTACGTCAAGACTTCGCCTCGGATCCGCGCGCGGCGGTCGAGCAGCGCGAGGTTGATCTCGCGCTCTCGTTGTCTGGCCTCGACGACCGCGGCGACATCCGGAGCCAACGCCGTGGCCTCGAGACCGTCGCGCGTGAGCCGGTCGATCAGAGACTGCGCCGCCGGTTGATCATCGCAGACCTGTACGAAGGCAGCGAGTCGCATCGCGGGATTTTCCAAGGTCACGGCGGCGGCCGGGGAAGGAAACCGGGCGCGGTCGATCGTGTCTGCCCACTCGATGAGTTGATTGAAGGGCGACAAGTCGACATCGAACTGGTCGCGAGCGATCTGAGCGATCAACCGAGCACAGCTCGGCGCGTCGGCATCATGGAACTTGCGCCGTTCGCCGTCAGCGACAAAGTGCCCGCGGTCTTCGGCACTTTGAAACGCCGATCGGTGATGATCGAAGTACCAGTGGAGTCTCGGGTGCCGCGTGTAGCGAAAATCCACGCATGCGTTGATGTCGCCCGCGAAGTCCGATTCGTCAAACGGATCCCCGTTGCCATAGTGCTTTGGAATGAACACCGGCGTGACCGGCTGAGGACAGTGCTGCCGCAGGAAGGCCGCGAAAACACAGGCGGACACCATGCCGTCGAAGCAGTGTCCGTGGTGCAGCACATGGACGCGCATCTAGGTCATGCTAGCTGCCCGTAGGACGGCGCAGCAACATGTCGTCGCGCCGAGACGCGATCGTTGGGTTGTCTCGGCACGACCCGGTTCGGCGTAGGAGGTCATGCGCCTCGGCGCGGGGCCATCGGTTGGCGAATCGGCACCAAGCTCGGGGCCGCGAGCCGCCGCCCTGCCGATCTCCTCGCGGCGGGCTCGCCAGGCCGCCGAAGCCGGCGCTGCTGCCGTCGCCGGCTCGGCGTTTGACCGACCGGCGTGCGATCGCAGCCTAGGCGTCGTGCACGACCTCGTCTGGAGCGTCGAGGTCGATGGAGAAGACCCCGCGCGCCAATCGTCGCGCGGTCGGTTCGGCGTCAGTCTCGCTCAGGATCAGGACCGACGCCGCGGGCGTGTGGCGGCCAGCTAGCACGGGGCCTGATCCGGGTCGCGACGAGCGACCGGCCGGTTCCCCCAGGCTCGTCAGCGCGAAAGCTCGACATCGGTGCAGCACGGCGAAGGAGCGCCCGTCGGTGACCATCAGGTTGGCGTCCGATCCGGCTTCACCGAGTTGGTCGTTGAGGTCGCGCAGCGCCGCTCGCACCTCGGCGGGCTCCGGGTAACGCTGCCCGAGTCCGCCAGCGCCGTGCAAACAGCCGAGAAAGGCAAAGAACAGCGGGCAATCTCGTTCGTGCTGTCCGCGGGCTCGCTGAAGAAACGGGGGCAGCGACTGGCATAGCGTTCGCGCGACCTCCGAGGCCCGGGCCGTTCCAGTGCCCGTCGCGAACCCGACCCATCGGTGGTAGCGGGGAACGGGAATCGTCGCCGGTCGGGAGCCTTCCGGCGCGACGGAGTACGCACCGATCGTGCATCGCGTTCGCGGGCGCAGGAGATCGTCGAGAAAACAAGCGCTATCGGAGACCACCCGGGGCCGAGACTGCACGAGTGTCTCGTTCCCGCTGACGGTGGCCACCGCCCAGGCTTCGATCGTAGCTTTCGGGCCCGGGTTGGGGTCGGCTTCGTGGGCCGCTTCGGCGGCCGAGGGAGCGGCGCACGCTGGTAGCGACCAGCGCGATCGCAGCTCGCGGTCGAGCCACGCCGCGTCGATACACGGCTGCTCTGGCACCGCTTCGATCAGCGCAATCAAGCCTACCGTACTCGCCACCACTTCATGGTAGCCGCGCCTCGACCCAGCGGCCATGACCGATGCGAGACGCATCGGTCATGGCCGCTTTTTTGGGCGGGCCGACGTACACGCGCTAGCGTTCGGAGCATGCGTACCCCTTTCGCGGGATCTGCCCGGGCGGCTGAGTCGCCGAGATGAGGTCTCGACGAGGTGTGGTGGCTTTCGCCGCTGGTCTCGCGGTGGGATGTTCGCTGGCATGTGCGACGACGTCGGGGTCGCACCGCGCGGCGCAAGACCGGGAGAGAGCGGAGAAGCACTACGCTGTGGCGTTGGCGTCGTTTCACAACGGGATGTTCGAAGATGCCAAGCTGCAGCTCAATCGGGCCTTGGCGGCGGACCTCGAACACGCCGATTCGCACTACCTGCTCGGGGTGATCCGACTGCAGGCGGGGAAGTCGATCCTGGACGCAGTCGAGCGCGACGTGTGCCTGCGAGACGAGGCCGCGGACCGCCAGCGCATCCGCGCCGACGATTTGCACCGCGAGGCACACGAGTCGTTCGCGGCGGCGGCCGACCATTACCCCGAACAGTCCGCTGGTCGCGGCCGCGCCTACAATTCGATGGCGGTGGTCTCGCTGCATTTTCAGCGGCTCGAACGGGCCCAAAGCGAGGCGAAACGGGCGCTGGCGGTCGAATTCTACAGCGAGCGCTACTCAGCCTACGCGAACCTCGGCTGGGCGTACTACGTGGGCGGCGACCTGGTGGGGGCCGTGACGGAGCTGCGACAGTCCGTCATGGTCAATCCGGACTTTTGTGTCGGCCGCTACCGACTCGCCCGTGCGTACCTCGACTACGGCATGCCGGAGGCCGCGCTGGAAGAGATCCAGCGGGTTGTTCAAGACGCGCGATGCCCGATCCAAGACGCGTACCGCGTGCAGGGCGTCGCGAGTCAGCGCACCGGACTCGACGCGGAGGCGAAGGCGGCGTTCGAGTCGTGCATGCAAGCCGCGCCGCGCAGTTGCCTGGCGTCGACTTGCCGCGACCTCCTATAAAGGAGCTGAGTCGCTCGCCGCGGGGGCGGCGAGTTTGGCCCTTGCGGCTCGGCGCCGAGTCGCGCAACACTCCGGCCCTATGCGCGTGGAGACGAGCCGACTGC
>QKPP01000001.1:0-3025 GCA_006508105.1 Myxococcales bacterium FL481
CGCGGTCGCGGCTGCTACCACCGGTCGATGAGCGAGCGCTGCCAAGGAGCCTACTCGAGCGATGGCGCGGCTCGCTACGAGAGCAGTTGGTGAGCGTGATGAAATTTCTGGGGCCAGTGACTCGGGGCCATGAGGCCCGCGCAGTCTGAGGGCGTGAAGTCGTCACGCAGAAGATGGTCGTAGAGGAAGGAGTCGCGGTGATGTAGGGTCGAGAAAATTCGGGCCAGCGGAGTTAGCTGGTCAAAGGAGCAGCCATGGATGGTGACGACGAGGGCTCGGTGCACGAGCGCTGGGCGAGACTGCGTTTTGCGATCGTGGGGCCGCTGCTGGCGTCACCGCCGGAGCGCGGAGAGCTGCAGTCGGCGCTGCGGGAGCTGTCGAGGCGGAAGTGGAAGCACCCGTCGAGCGGGGAGTGGGTCTCGTTTGGACTTTCGACGATCGAGCGGTGGTACTACCGCGCGAAGCGGGCGCAGCGAGATCCGGTGGGCGTGCTGCGTCGGAAGGTGCGGGAAGACGCGGGCACGCATCCGAGCATGTCGCCGCAGCTGCGCGCGCTGCTACGGCAGCAGCACAAGGAACATCCGAAGTGGAGCTATCGACTCCACGCCGATAACCTAGTCGTGCTCGGCGAGGAGCATCCCGAGTGCGGCGCGGTGCCGTCGTACCCGACGGTGCGGCGGTACATGAAAGCCGCGGGGCTGCAGCGGCAGCGTCGCCGAGGTCGTGACGCGGCGCGCGGCTCGAGGGCGGTGCGCAGGCACAGGCGTCAGGAGACGCGCAGCTACGAGTCGGCGTACGTGCACGGGCTGTGGCACTACGACTTCCACGAGTCGAAGACGATCGCGTTGGTGACCCCTGCGGGGACGTGGAAGAAGCCGCGGCTGTACGCGGACCTCGACGATCACTCTCGGCTGTGCTGCCACGCGCAGTGGTACTGGGAGGAGTGCGCGGAGGCGCTGGCGCACGGGAAGTCGCAGAGCTACCTCAAGCGCGGGCTGCCGCGGCGCGAGATGAGCGACAACGGCAGCGCGATGCTGGCCGAAGAGACACGGCGGGCGTACGAGCGCCTGGGGATCCTGCACGAGACGACGCTGCCGGAGAGCCCGGAGCAGAACGCGAAGGCGGAGAAATTCTGGGACACGGTGGAGGAGCGGCTGATGGCGATGCTGGAGGGCGTGGAGGACCTGACGCTGGAGCTGCTGAACAAGCCGACGCAGGCGTGGGTCGAGCGTGAGTACAATCGCCGCGTCCACAGCGAGCTGGGCGTCTCGCCACTGCATCGCTACCTCCACGGGAAATCACTCGGCCGCCCGAGCCCAGACGCCGAGGCGCTGCGGAGGGCGTTTCGAGTCCGGCGGACGCGGACGCAACGTCGCAGCGACGGGACGATCAGCCTCAAGGGACAGCGGTACGAGATCCCGTCGCGCTATCGGACCATGACGAAGATCCACGTCGCGTTTGCGCGCTGGGATCTTCGCCACGTCGACATGATCGATCCGAGGACCGGTCGTCGCCTGTGCCCGCTCTTCCCGCTTGATCGCCGCAGGAACGCGGACGGACGTCGGCGTCGGCTCGCGAATGTGGAGCCCGGCGCCGTGACCGACGCGCCACCGGTGAAGAGCGGGATGGCGCCGCTGCTGAAGCGGCTGCTCGCCGAGTACGAGGCTCCAGGCCTGCCTCCCGCGTACATGCCGATGAGCCCGACGCACGAACACGACATCACGGAAGACCAACCCCACACCCTCCAGGAGGACCACGATGAAGACAAACCTGCGTGACCTGTACGGCCTCAAGCACAACCCCTTCTCGCCCGACGTGCCCACCGACGCGCTCTACCCGGGCGCGCGGCTCAGCGAATTCTGCTGGCGCATCGAGCACGGCCTCGCCGTCGAGGGCGGCTTCGCGATGATCAGCGGACCGCCCGGGGTCGGCAAGAGCGTGACTTTGCGCCTGCTCGCGCGTCAGCTCGACGGCCTGCGCGAGGTCATGACCGGCGCGTTTCAGCATCCCCAGTCGAACATCGCCGACTTCTACCGCGAGATGGGCGAGCTCTTCGGTGTGTCCCTACGGCCACACAATCGCTGGGCTGGCTTCAAGGACCTCCGCGCTCGCTGGATCGGCCACATCGAGAAGACGCTCATGCGCCCCGTCCTGCTCGTCGACGAGGCCCAGGAGATGAACTCCACCGTCCTCGGCGAGCTGCGCATCCTCGCCAGCACCCGCTTCGACTCGCGCAGCATCCTCGGCGTCGTGCTCGCCGGTGACGAGCGCCTGCCCGACAAGCTCCGTCGCGAGGAGCTGATGCCCCTCGGCAGTCGGCTGCGCACACGCCTCGTGCTCGAGCCGGTCTCGCCGGCCGAGCTCGCTGAGCTGCTCGTCCATCGCCTCAAGGCCGCCGGCAACCCCGGGCTGATGACCCAGGCGCTCATCCACACGCTGTGCGAGCACGCGCTCGGTAACCCCCGTGTCCTGATGAACATGGCCTCCGAGCTCCTGATCGCCGCCGCGCACAAGGAGCGCGAGCTACTCGACGAGAAGCTCTACTTCGAGGTGTTCGACCGCACGCCGAGCGCCGCGAAGGCCCCGAGAGCCCCAAAGAAGGGGCGACGCGCTGCCGCGGGGCGCCGCCGGTGACTTCGCTCGAGGTCTGCCGCGCCTGCGAGCTGGCCCCGAGGCCTCCCGAGCAGCGCTGGCTGATCACGGACCTGTGGGCCGAGCAGGCCGTCGGCATCGTCGGCGGCGAGCCCAAGTGCTGCAAGTCCTTCTGCGCCCTCGACATGGCCGTCGCCGTCGCTTCGGGGGCGCCGTGTCTCCGGCGCTTCGCGGTCCCACGGCGCGGCCCCGTGCTCCTGTTTGCCGCTGAGGACTCGCTCGACGTCGTCAGGCGGCGCCTCGAGGGCATCTGCGCCGCCGCGCAGGTCGACTTCAACACGCTCGACGTACACGTGATCAAGAACCCGACCGTGCGTCTCGATCTCGAGCGCGATCGCCAGCGTCTACGCGCGTCGGTCGACGCGATCCGCCC
>QKPP01000001.1:3035-3715 GCA_006508105.1 Myxococcales bacterium FL481
GAGAACGCCGCCGCCGAGGTCGCGCCGCTGCTCGCCTATCTCCGCGAACTCCAGCGACGCTTCGCGGCCTCCGTCGCCCTCGTCCATCACGCGCGCAAAGGCGGCCACGCCCGCGCCGGTCAGGCCCTGCGCGGCTCGTCGGAATTTCACGCGTGGGGCGACAGCAACCTGTATCTCCGGCGGCAACGCGAGCACTTGCTGCTCTCCATCGAGCACCGCGCGGCCGCGTCGCGCTCGGGGCTCGCGATCGAGCTCCACGCCGTGGACGAGACTCTCGCGCTTCGCGTCGTGGACGCGATCCCGGAACCCGAGGCCGCGCCGCGCTCAACGATCGAGCGCGTCGCCGATGCACTGAGCAGCGCGACCGCGCCGATGTCACGTGCCGAACTCCGCAGCGCGTGCCGGATCCGAAACGCGTCTCTCGGAGAGGCTCTCTCGACACTCGTCACTGGCGGCCGCGCGCTCGTCGAGCACGGCCGCTACCGCGCCGCTCCGTGAACCGATTCCCGATTCCCATTCCGAGCGCCCCCTACGGAGGTCCGGAATCGGAATCGGGAATCGCGTCGAGCAAGCCCTCAGATAGCTCGAGCGTCGGTCCCTCGGTCTCCGCGATCGTGCTCAAGTGACCAATCCAGCGCGATCGAGAATACGGGCGATCGTCCGAATACTCGGGACCTCAT
>QKPP01000055.1:0-786 GCA_006508105.1 Myxococcales bacterium FL481
CACGCCTTCGATCCGGCGTTTGGTTCGGTGTGGGCGTTCTGGGCTTCAGCGCTAACGAGATTTGACCCCCCTGTGCTCGGCAAAACTGACCCCCCGAGCTGAGGACCGTCTGCACGACGCGCGCGTGAGCGAGGCTCGGGGGCATGGTCCGCAAAAGGCCGTGCCGGATCTGCAAGCGATGGTTCCAGCCCAACCCGCGGGTCGGAGACCGCCAGAAGGTCTGCAGCAACGCGACGTGTCAGCGCGAACGTCACCGTCGCGCGTGCGCTGAGTGGCGGCGGCGGAACCCCGACTACGACCGCGAGGAGCGACTGCGCCGAAAGCTGCGTCACGACGACGACGCGGGCTCTTCGAGCGCGCCCGATCGGGGTGCGCACGCGGCGAAACGCGGACTACGCCTCGCGGCGGTGCGAGACGAGATGGGGCTGCAAGCCTATGTTTTGATTGACGAAATCGCGGGACTTCTGCGGTTGGAGACGCGAGACGGAGTGGTGTTGCAACCACCTGTAATTGCACGTGAATTCGGCACACTTTCCAGGCGTTCAGTGCAAGACGAGTTCGTCAGCGGGGCTGGGCCTCCCTAGCGTTTTGGTGCCGCCGACATGGCGCGTCCCGTGGCGATGAAGCTCGAGCTGCACCAACTCGAACAGAAGTACAGCGACCTGCGGGTGGTCGATCGGACACGTGACGAGCGGCTGCTGTCGTCGATGTCGGAGCACGGTCAGCAGACGCCGATCGTGGTCGTGGGTGGCCACGGACGGGTGCACGTGTTCACCTCGGAAGCCA
>QKPP01000055.1:796-3714 GCA_006508105.1 Myxococcales bacterium FL481
TACTCGACGGATACGCCCGCGTGCGCGCGCTGGCGAAGCTGGCGCGCGACGTGGTGGACGCGGTGGTGCTGGAGCTGCCGGAGGCGGAGGCGCTGGTGCTGAGCCAGCGGCTCGACAACGCGCGGCCGCGGACGGCGCTCGAGGACGGGTGGATGCTGCGGGTGCTGCTGGACGAGCACGGGCTGTCGCAGCAAGAGCTGGCCGACAAGCTCGACCGGTCGACGAGCTGGGTGTCGCGGCGGCTGGGGCTGGTGCGGGCGCTGCCGGAGTCGGTGCAGCGAGTGGTCCGAAAGGGCAGGCTGCCGGTGCAGGCGGCGACGAAGTACCTGGTGCCCTTGGCCCGGGCCAACGCGGCGCAGTGCGAGCAGCTCGTGCGCGGGCTGGGGCGCGGGCGCGTGTCGGTGCGCCAGGTCAAGCGGCTGTACGACGCGTGGCGGCAGGGAGACGTGCAGCAGCGCGCGCGGCTGGCCGAGAAGCCGCGACTGTTTCTTCGGGCACAAGACGAAGCGCTCAAGGCCGCCCGCGCTCGAGAGCGCGAGACGGCGGGAGTCGAGCTCGTGATCGCCGATCTCGGCGCGCTCGCGGGCATCAGCCTGCGCGTGTGCAAGCGGCTCGCCGCGCTGCGGAGCGCGTGGATGAGGGCCCGCGGCGCCTTCAGCTCACTCACAGCCCATCTCACGGAGGAGAACGACCATGCTGGATCTCGAGACGAGGACGACGATCCTCAAGCTGTACCGGGAAGGCCACGGGGCCAAAACGATCGCGCGGGCGCTCAAGGCGTCGCGCAACTCCGTGCGGCGTGTCATTCGTAGCGGCCGCGCCGAAGTACCCCCGCTCGAACGCGCGGAGCGGCTGGGACCGTATCTTGATCGCATCCGTGAGCTGCACGAACGCTGCGGAGGCAACCTCGTGCGCGTGTGGGAGGAGCTGCGGGCCGAGGGGGTCAAGGTCGGCTACGCGAGTGTGACGTCGTTCTGTCGTCGTCACGAGATCGGGCACACGCCGAAGAAGGTCGTCGGTCACTACCACTTCGAGCCCGGCGAGGAGATGCAGCACGACACATCGCCGCACAAGGTGAGGATCGGCGGCGCGCGGGTGAAGGTCCAGTGCGCGTCGCTGATCCTGTGCTTTTCGCGAGTGCTCTACGCGCAAGTCTACCGGCGCTGGAATCGATTCACCTGCCGCGTCTTCCTGACCCGCGCGCTGAAGTACCTCGGCGGGGCCGCGGGGCGCTGCATGCTCGACAACAGCTCGGTGATCATCGTCCGCGGTAACGGCAAGAACGCGGTGCCGGCCGCGAGCATGGAGGCGTTTTCAGGCCGCTTCGGCTTCGACTTCGTCGCGCACGAACTCGGCGACGCGAATCGCTCGGCCCACGTCGAGCGACGCTTCAACTACATCGAGCGCAACTTCTACGCCGGTCGAGACTTCACCGATCTCGACGACCTCAACGCCCAGCTCGAGCAATGGTGCGACCGGGTCAACGGGACACCCCGGCGATCGCTCCCCAAGACGCCCTTCGAGCTGCTCGCGGTCGAGCGCTCGGCGCTGAAGCCCCTGCCGCTGCACATCCCCGAGGTCTACGAGCTCCACACGCGCCGCGTCGACGTCGAGGGCTACGTCAACCTCCACACCAACCGCTACTCGGTCCCGCCCCACCTGCTCGGTCGGCAGGTCGAGATCCGCGAGACCATCGATCGCATCCGCGTCTTTGACGGCCACAAGCTCGTCACCGAGCACACGCGCAGCACTCCGGGTGCCCGTCTCCAACGCGTCCACGCCGAGCACCGCCAGCAGCCCAGGCGGCGCCACGTGAAGCAGCCTCCGAGCCCCGAGGAAGCGCTCCTCCGCACCGTCGATCCCGCGCTCGCCACGATCTGCGATCACCTACGCAAGCGCTACGGCGGCCAGGCGCTGCGCGCCATCAAGCGCATGCACCGGATCTACCTCGACTACCCCACCGAGCATGTCCTCGAGGCCGCCCGTCACGCGGTGGCCTACGACCTCCACGATCCCGGTCGTATCGAGCAGATGGTCCTGCGCGCGCTCGCAGGAACCTTCTTCCGACTCCCCACGGGCGACGCGCCCCCTCTCCCCGACCCCACACCCGACAAGGACGAACCCGAAGACGATGCATGACGATCTCGATCAACTCCTCAAGAGCCTCAAACTCTCGCGCATCCGCGAGATCATCGCGCGCGAACTCACCACCGCCGAGAAGAAGGACCCGTCGTACTCCGACTTCCTCGTGCGCCTCCTGCGAGAGGAATTTCAGAGCCAGCAGATGCGCTACATGGAGTACCGCATCCGCCGCGCCAAGCTCCCCGAGCGCTGGTCTCTCGAGACCTATCCCTGGGACCAGCAGCCTGGTGTCCGCAGAGCTACGATCCTGCAGCTCGCCGAACTCGGCTTCCTCAGCCGCGCCGCCAATTTGGTTTTCATCGGACCCACAGGGGTCGGCAAGACAGGACTCGCCAGCGCGATCCTGCTCAAGGCGCTGCAGGCCGGCTACCGTGGGCTCTTCATCAAGGCCCAAGACCTCTTCGACGAGATGTACCGCAGTCTCGCCGATCAGTCCTCGCGAAGGCTCCTCAACCGACTCATTCGCGTCGATCTACTGCTGATCGATGAGATGGGGTACCTGAATCTCCGACCAGAGCAGAGCAACATCTTCTTCAAATTGATGGAGGAGAGATATGGTCGAAAGGCCACGATCATCACCACCAATTTGCCCTACGACGAGTGGTACGCCTTCCTCGGCCAGAAGGAGATGGTCGGCGCCCTCCTCGATCGCCTCCGCCATCACTGCACGACGATCAAGATCGATGGGCCGTCGCTCCGTCACCCCGACGAAGCGGCCTGACGCGCCACACCCGATCCCCGAGGGGCTCGCCCGCGACACGCACGTCGCCGGCGGG
>QKPP01000184.1 GCA_006508105.1 Myxococcales bacterium FL481
CCAGCAGGCCGCCGCCGAGGCGGCGGCCGCCGAGGAGGCACGCGAGCGAGCGGCCACCCGCCATGCTCGGCGCGCAGCGCGGCTCGAAGCGACCGAGCGTTTGAGTCGACTGCGTGAGGAGCTTGCACTGGAGCTACAGCGCCTGTCGGTCCAGACCGCCGAGGCCAGCGAGGCGGCGGAGCGAGCCGTGGAACGGGCCGAAACGCTGCGCGCGGAGGTCTCCGAGATGTACGACGCGGCGGACGTGGCCTGTGCCGCGGCCGACGAGCTGCGCCGGTCCCTGGCGACCGTCGAAGAGCAGGCCCACGAGCTCGATGAGGTCGTGCAGGCGAAACGCGAGGAAGCCCAGCAGCTGCGTGAACGGGCCGATGCTGTCCAGGCCGAGGCCGACGGGGCGGCAGCCGAACACGGCCAGCTTAGCCAGCAGCTCGCGGAATACCAAGCTGAGATCGCGCAACGCATGACCGAGGCCGAGGCCAAACGCGCCGAGGCAGACACGCGGGAGCCGGAGGTGGATCGCGCCGCACTGGAGGCGGAACAGGCCGTCGACGCCGCGGAGGAAGTCGCCGAGGATGAAGAACGCCAGCTGTCGGCGAAGCGAGCCGAGGTCCGGGCGGCAGAAGCCGAACTCGCCCAACTCGACGGCACGCCGACCGCCTCTAAAAGCTACGCTGCGGTCGACGAGCCGATCGCGGAGGACGACCCGTTGCCCGCCGCCGTGCCGGGACAAGCGCTGTCGCACGCACAAGCCCCGGCCCAGCCCCGACTCGGGGGGCCGGGCGCGACCGAAGCCCCCGTGGCCCCAGCGCCGGCCGCGTCGCCTCGGGTCGATCAGACGGTGGCGATGCCCCCGCCGGGAGTGGCTCGCACGCTGGCCGTGCCGCCACCCGGCGTGGACCCGACCATCGCCATGCCGCCGCCCCCCGCGGTGGACCAAACCGTGGCCGTGCCCCCGCCGGGAGTGGCTCGGACGTTGGCCGTCTCGCCGCCGGGGGTGGGTCAAACCGCCGCCGTGCCGCCGCCGGGGGTCGACCAAACGATCGCCATGCCGCCACCCGCTGGGGCCGCGCCAGCGCACGGACCCGTGGGACCGGTCGGGCCCGGTCAGCCGCAGGCTCCGCTCGCCCCTCAGCTCGCGCCACCCCCGGCGACGACCGGCGGCGGGCCCGTCTCGGCGTCGGTGGGGACCGACCTGTCGGTGGGGACCGACCTACATCCGGACTTGCTCGACGATGAACTCGCGACCAACAACAAGTCCCGCAAGATCCTATTCGGATCGATCGGTGCCGGAGTCGTGTTGCTGGCCGGTGTGGCGTTCATGGGAGGGGAGTCCGCCCCGCCACCGCCGGCGGCGGGCAGTTCCGAGGTCGTGTCGGCCGGCGCCGGTGGGTCGGCGCCGGTGGGTTCGCCGGCCGCTACCACCGCCGCCCCGACGCCTCCCGCTGCGCCAGCTTCGCAGCCTGCGCCAGCCAAACCGGCGGCTCCCGCCCCGACCCTGGCGGCCGGGGGCGCAGCCGGAGCCCCGGCGCCAGCCGCCGCCCCCAAAGCCAAGGCGTCGGGGGCGGGCGCCAAGCGCAAGCCGGGCAAGAAACGCCGCCGCGGTCGCAAAAACCGAAAGAAGAAGTAGGCGAGGCTCCGGGCTCCTCGCCTCGCGCGCGGCGACGGCCTCGATCGGGGCCCCGTCTCAGTGACGTGGGAGCCCGGCGGTCAGCTCGTCGGACGCAAACGCCCTGGCCAGCGCGACGGCGAGGGCGTCCCCGCCACCATGGCATCGTGGGGCCGGGGCGTTGGCGGCGAGACGGCGGTCCCGGCCGCGCGAGCGCACCGAAGTCGTCGCGTCGCGCCCACGGAGGACGGCTACTTGGCCCAGAGGTCGGCCGGGTAGGCGCCGGCCTCGATCAGCGCGTCGATCTTTTGGCGCACGATCGGCGTGTCGGCGTCGTAGGTGACGCCGAACCACTCCGACTCCGCTCGCGGCACGTGGATGCGAAGCTTGCCGTTTTCGACCAGCCGACGCGCGCAGTCGGTGAGGTACAGTTCACGTGAAAGCCGGTCGTCGGGCGTGAGTTCGGCGAAGAAGCCTCGGTGCTCGTCTTCCAGCAGGGCGGGCAGCGTGGCCGGGAACGACCACATGTTCATGCTGACCGGGGCGTCCCGTGACAGCTTGATCTCGCGGTTACCTTCGATGGCCACCGGGCCTTCCGGACGATCCTCGATGACGCGGTACTCGTGGGTCGCGATGAGGTTGTCGTCGGGGCCGACCTCGCACACGCCTCGGGAGACGCCGCCGAACTTCGAGAGGGTCCCGCCGAGCTGAAAGCCAATGATCGCAGCCGCGTCGTGATCGGCTGCGGGGTTGAACACCTGCCGTGCGAGTTGTTCGTATGCGTGCCGACCGTAGAAATCGTCGGCGCTGATGACCGCGAATCGTTCTCGCACCGCGGATCGAGCGGCCCAGACCGCGTGCGCGGTGCCCCAGGGGCGCTCGCGGCCGGGCGGACAAACGCAGCCGCGGGGCAGATCGTCGAGGTTTTGGTGGACAAATTCTACGGTCATGTCGGTGAAGCGGTTGCCGTAGGCGGCCCGCATGTCCGCTTCGATCTCGGCTCGGACCACAAACACCACGCGTCGGAAGCCGACCTGCTTCGCGTCGTAGACCGCGTAGTCGATCAGGGTGGTGCCACCGGGGCCAATGGCCGCGAGTTGCTTGAGTCGGCCGAACCGGGTGCTTCGGCCGGCCGCGAGGAGAACGAGGGCGTTATCTGCGTGAGTGGGGGTGGACACGGTGCTTTTCCGATCTACAGCCACGGCTGGGACCCGATTCGAATCGGTCTTGCCGTCAGCGGTCGCGGCGGGGATGCTCGCAAACTCACCCAACGGCGACAAGGCAAGCCAGCGTTCTCCGCCGGCCGGGTCTGCGGAGAGGGTCCGCCGACGGCGACGACAACCGATCGGTCAAGCCAGCGGTTTGCGAACGACGGGAAAAAACCACGCGACGCGAAGGTGTCATGGACCTCGTCTGGCTTCTCATCGGAGAAGACCACCGCTTCGGCCGACCGTCGCGGTCGCGGACGGGAACGGGACGGGCGTCCGGACAGGAGAGGAAGGGCTGACGAGCTGGCCCGGTCACCGCCGAAACGAGGGCTGTCGCTCGCCGAGCCGTCGCCGTCCCGAAACGAGCTGGCGTGCCGGCTGTGTGGCGAATCGGGTGGGCTGGCGCCGAGAAGCGGCCAGCGTATGCTGCCTCGCATGGCAACACCGAGCCGCGTGTTTCTAGTGACCGGAGGAGCGGGTTTCATCGGGTCACACGTGGTGGAGCGGGTCTTGGCGCTCGGCGACGCGGCCGTTGTGGTCGACAACTTCAGCACCGGACGGCGTGAGAACCTGGCCCACCTCGCAGGGCACGATCGATTCCGCTTGGTGGAAGCGAACGTCGTGGATGGTCTGTGGGCCGCGGTGAAGCCGGCCGTCGAGCACCTGGGACCGGCGACTCACTTGGTCCATCTCGCGGCCCAAACCTCGGTCGTGTCCTCGGTGCAAAATCCGGTTGACGACGTGCGGATCAACTACGGCGCGACCGTGCACGCGCTTGAGTATGCCAGGCACAACGGCGTGCAAAAGGTCGTGTTTGCTTCGTCCGCGGCGACCTACGGGGACGAGACGGAGATGCCGATCGCCGAAGCGAGGGCAAGCGCGCCGGTTTCTCCGTACGGGATCAATAAGCTCGGGTCCGAGCTGTTTTTGCACTACTACCGCCAGGTACACGGGCTGCCCACGACCGCGTTGCGCTTCTTCAACGTTTACGGGCCCCGGCAAGACCCGCGCAGCCCGTACTCGGGGGTGATCTCCGTTTTCGTGGACCGGGCGGTGCGCGGGTTGCCGCTGACGATCTTCGGCGACGGCACGCAAACTCGCGACTTCGTGTTCGTTGAGGACGTCGTCCGGGCCATCTTGGCGGCCTGTGAGCAGTCGGGGGCGCCCGGTCCGTACAACGTGGGCACTGGGCGCCCGACCAGCATCACGGACTTGGCCAAGGCGATCGTCGCCGCCACCGGATCCGCCTCGCCGATCCAGCACGCGCCGTCGCGCGCGGGAGAGATCGTTCACTCCTACGCCAATGTGGACGCGGCGCGCATGGCTCTTGGCTTTCGCGCCGAGGTGGCGTTGGAAGAGGGCCTGGCCCGCACGCAGTCGTCGTTGGCGCCGGATCCGTCACCGGCTACGTCTGCGGCGAGCTGACGAGCGAGCGGGATGGGCCCGCGCTCGGTCGGATCCTAGGCCTCGGCCAGGAAGTTCTCGTACGCGGCGGCGTCCATCAGACCTTCGAGCTGGCCGGCGTCACTCGCTGCAACTTTGAGCATCCAGCCTTTGCCGTAGGGGTCTTCGTTGACCAACTCGGGGCTCGCTTCGAGTTCCGAGTTGGTCTCCCGCACGGTGCCGGTGAGGGGGGCGAACAGTTCAGACACGGCCTTGACCGAGTCGATGTCGCCGAAGCTGTCACCGGCATCGAAGGCGGTGTCTGTCTCGGGCAAAGTCACCATCGTGATATCGCCGAGTTGCTCGACCGCGTGCGCCGTGATGCCGATGGTGATGGTGCCGTCGTCTTCGAGACGAGCCCACTCGTGTTCTTTGCTGTAGCGGAGGTTGCTGGGAATGGCGTCGCTCATGTTGTCCTCTTGATGGTTGCGGATACGCAGGGCGCACCCGGACGCAGTCGGCCAGGCGCGGAGAGTCGGGCCCCAAGTCGAACGAACCCGGGGTCGGGGCGACCGGCTAGTAGTCTCGCCGATAAAACGGGCCTTTGACGGTGGTCGCGGTGAGCAGTTTGCCGCGTTGGCGCAGCTGCAGCTCGGTTCCGGGGGCAGACATAGCCTTGGGGACGTAGGCCATGCCGACGGCGCCACCGACGGTGGGGGCTGGTGCACCGCTGGTGACCTCGCCGACCACGTTGCCATCGGCATCGAGTACCTCGGCGTGCTGCCGCGCGATACCCCGACCGTCGAGTCGAAAGCCGACCAGTTTGCGCGTGATCCCGTTGGCTTTCTGCTCGCGGAGCGCGTCACTGCCGACGAACTCGCCCTTGTCGAGCTTGACGACCCAACCGAGGCCGGCTTCGAGGGGGGTGGTCGTCTGATCGATGTCGTTGCCGTAGAGACACAGGCGTGCTTCAAGCCGCAATGTGTCCCGCGCACCGAGGCCGATCGGTTTGGCGCCGGCTTCCAGCACGGCGTTCCACACGTCGGCGGCTTTCGTCGCGGGGACGAAGATCTCGAACCCGTCTTCCCCCGTGTAGCCGGTGCGGGCGACGTCGACGTCGACGCCGGCGATCTGGCCCGGCGCGAAGCCGAAACCCGGGACGTCGATCCAGCGGTCGTCGCCGATCCCGGCGACCAGGCTCGGGGCCGCCCGACCTTGCACCGCGATGAGGCCGAACTCGTCGCTGCGGTCGACGATGTCGCAGATCGAGTCGGCGTGCTCGCGAAAGAACGCAACGTCTTTGCTGATGTTCGACGCGTTGACGACGATCCGATAGTCGTCGGCGGCTCGACGGTACACGATGCAGTCGTCGACGATGCCGCCGTCGGGGTAGCAGGCTGTCGTGTACAAAGCGCGCCCGTCCTCGAGCTTGCTCGCGTCGTTCGTGACGAGTTTCTGGATCGCCTCGAGGGCGTTCGCACCGCGAAAGTCGACCTCGCCCATGTGCGACACGTCGAAGGCGCCAGCGTGGGTTCGCACGGCGTTGTGTTCCGCCAAAATGCCTTCGAACGACACGGGCATGTTCCAGCCGCCGAAGTCGACCATTTTGGCGCCGCACGCCACGTGGGCCTCAGAAAGGGGGGTCTGACGAAGCGAAGTAGTCATCGTGGGTATCCGCTGGGGGTCGCCGCGACTATCGGTGAGCCCAGGCGGAGACGCAAGCCGCTGGTTTGGTAAAACGTTCGTGTGAGGCAGCGAAGGTCATCCCGCGTGCGAAGCAAGTCGCGACCCGGCGTTTTCAACATGGCGCGAATCGCGCTTACACTCCTACTGGCGTTGGCCGCCTGTCGCTCGGGTCGCTCGGCTCGGGGCGGCATGACGGGCGGAGTGGATACCGCGGTGCGTCGGTCGAGCGAGGGCGTGATCCTGATGCCCTCGCGCAACGTGGCGACCACACTCGACCCTCGCGCCTTGGCGGTAGTTGGACAAGAACTGAGGGCGCCGTTGGCTACCTGTTTCCTCGAGCGCGCGATCGAAACGATGGAGCTGGGCATTGTGGATGGGGAGGCGACCTACGTGCGCGTGCCGGAGGGCCAAGCGAAGATTCGCGCTCGTCTCGCCAGCGACGGAAGGGTCGTACGCACCGAGCTAATCGAAAGCGGATTCCGCGACTCCGTGATGGAAGACTGCGCCTCGATGCACATCCGGCGGCAGCAGTTTCCCGTGCCCCCGCAAAACAGCCCCACGTATGTCGATGTGGTCTACTGGGTCAGTCTGGGGTTTTGGGCTGGTGCCAACTCCCAAGAGTCCAAGGGGATCGTGCGACGGGAGCAGGCGAAGGCGGGCGTTCGCGCGAAGCGCTGCCTGCGGGGGCGTGTGGGTCCGGGCGAGTACCGGTTCCAAGGTCTCAACCTGGTCGGTCGTGAAGGACGGACGATGATCAACCGCGTCAGCTCCGAGGACGCGGATCCGGAGATCGCCGCCTGCGTTGGGCAGGCGCTGAAAGGCGTGGCGTTACCGGCCGACCGCGAATCGTTCGTGCGCCCGATCGAGCCCGAGGTCAGCATGCTGGTGGCGGAGGATGGGTCGATCACGGTCCGCGACGAGGAGTGGTTGCGAGTCCTCGAGCTCGAGCAACGTGCGCAGCGAGAGGCCCTGCGAGAGCAACTCGCGGTCGAACAAGCGCCGCCACCAGCGGCCGATTCGGAGGCGCCCCCTCCCGCGACGCCGGGGGTCTCGCTGGGTGCGGCAGCCGGGCCGCCTGCGGGTGCAGTCGTCCCCAGTCGCACCACCCCCGCCACGGGCGCGTCGCAGCCGGCTCCGGCCGTGTCATCCGAGCCCGCCACGAGTGCATCGCAGCTGGCTCCGGTTGAGTCATCCGAGCCGCCGGTGACCCCGGGCGTCCCCACGAGCTTGGATCGGGGTGCTCGCCCGTCGCAGCCCGTCGAGCCGCCGTCCGGCGAGTCGGCCCCGGCGGATCCAGCTCCTCTGCAACTCGTCCCGCGGCGCGGCGACTAGGGCTGCCTCGACCGGAACCACGTCTCGCCCAACGCGGCGGTCGGCGAGGGCTTTCCGCGAGTGCTTACGGGCTGGGGGGCTGCATGTGGGCCTCGAGCACGGCCAGCAGCGCCGCCTGCATGTCGGCCGCGCAGGCGTAGCGATCGTCAGGTCGCTTGGCCGTGGCGCGCTCGAATACTTCGTCGAGACCTCGGGCCAGGTCGACCGAGGTCTCGTGTGGGAGATAGGAGCTGAGCACCGGCGGCTGGCGTTCTCGATGAGCCTCAAAAAGCTCGCGGGGGGGGCTCTCGAAGAGGTCGGCGAATGGATGTCGTCCGGTCACGACGCGGAACAAACTGATACCGGCCGCATAGATATCGGCCCGCCCGTCGACCATCGCCCCGGCGTACGTCTGCTCGGGGGCGATGTACGCCGGGTCGCCGACGATGCGCTCTGTGGGCGGATCGCGTCGAGTATCCAGTGCAACCCCGAAGTCGAGGAGCTTCGCGGTCACGAACCGGGTGTTCGGATCGCGCGTCACGAACATGTTCGACGGCTTCACGTCGCGGTGCACGATGCCGCAATCGTGGCTGTACTGCAGTGCAGCCAGGATCTGGCGGAACACGTCGCCCAACAATGGGAGCGGCATGAGGCGGCCCGACGCCAGGACGCGGTCCAAAATTCGCTCCATGTCCCGGCCGGGGAGATACTCCATCGCGAACCAGCAGGCGTCGGTGCTGGGGTCTTCGACGAGATCGTACACGCGAACCATGGCGGGGTAGTTGAACCGTGCGCCGTAGATGGCCTCGCGGCGGAACCGATCGCGCTCGGCGGGCGGGATATTGGGCTTGCGCAGTTTGATCGCGACGAAGCGGTCGAGCACCGGGTCATGCGCGCGGTAGATCCATCCCATGCCCCCTTCACCGATGCGTTCGACGACGTGATAGCGCTTGGTGTGCGAGACGATGTGCTCGGTCCCGAGGGCTTCGGATCCGGGGGTTTCGGGATCTCCGGTGCGTGGTCCGTCTTCCCCCGGGCTGGTCGCCGAGGGGCGGGGGCCGCCCGGACTCGGATCGAGGTCGTCGTGACTCTGCTCGTTCATCGGCAAGAGGCCGGCGACGGGGCGGCAGTGTGCGTCGGGAGGACCATCCGTTGGCGTGACGTCGACCGATCTATCGACGTAGTGTCGAGTATCTACCACAGGAGCGCGCGCAGTACATCGCGGGACCTGGGGAGGGCGCGGTGGGGATGGGTCGCATGGAAGGCGCAGTCTCGCGTTCGTGGCGCGAGACCGGACCTGTGATGTCACGGCCCGCCCTCGGTCGTCCAACCGGCCAAGAAC
The DNA here is from genome assembly GCA_006508105.1 of Myxococcales bacterium FL481. Taxonomy (GTDB): domain Bacteria; phylum Myxococcota_A; class Polyangia; order Nannocystales; family Nannocystaceae; genus FL481. Next base: position 8,537 of record QKPP01000184.1, read on the forward strand.
GACGATGCGCCTCGCACCGCAGGGCGTGCCGCGGTTGCGAACCGTTGCCCACGAAAATGCTGCACGCGCCGGTAGGACATGCGTACAAGATGAACTCGCATGGGCTCGGTTCGCGCCGAGTTGACCGCATGTTGGCGTCGCATCGCACCCGGCTTCCATGCGCTTTGTCGCCCCGACGGTGGTGAACTCCAGCCGAAGCTGCTGCACCATTCATAGGGTCCGATTGATGCCGGTTCCACATCGTGGGCGGGTTCACGGCTCGCACCCGGACCGAACTCGTCGAGCGCGATCGGCCGCCGGTCAAAGCTCGCTGGCCGCTTGCGGGTAGGTCTCCGGTTGATCGCGCGGCCGGTGCCTTCGTCTCCGCGTCCGGTGGCCGATCCCGTGCGCGCCGCACCGAGCCGGGGCGAGCGAAGGGGGTCCCGAGCGCAAGGCAAGCCTAGTCGGCTGGCGCGGGCAGCTTCGCCGCGACCCCGGGCACGCGGACGAAGCTGTCTTTGTCGAGGGCTTTTTCCAGCGCATCGGATGCGGTGATTTTGTCTTGCGCCACCAGTCGTTCGAGCGCGGCGTCCATGCTCTGCATCCCGTCGCGACCGCCGGCTTGAATCAAACTGGGGATCAGCGAAGTTTTCGCCTCGCGAATGGCGGCGGAGACTCCGGTATTGCCTACCAAGATCTCGTGGACCGCGACCCGACCGCGCCCGTCGGCGGTCTTAACCAGCTGTTGCGCGACGATGCCGGCCACCGAATCGGCCAACATCCCGCGTATGCCGGGTTGCTGCGCTGCCGGGAAGGAGTTCACGAATCGGTCGATGGTCGCGGCGGCGGAGTTGGTGTGGACCGTGGCCAGAATCAAGATGCCGAAGCTGGCCAACTGCAGGGCCAAGCGCATGGTCTGGGCGCCGCGCAACTCGCCGATGAGAATGACGTCGGCGTTTTCTCGACCGGCGCTGCGAATCGCGTCGGGGTACGTCGGCGTGTCCACGCCGACTTCGCGGTGCGTCACTTGGCACCGGGCAGGCGAATGGACAAACTCCACCGGGTCTTCGATGGTGAGAATGTGGCCGGCGGCTTGGTGATTGCGATGCGACAGCATCGCGGCCAACGTCGTGCTTTTGCCACTGCCGGTGGGTCCGGTGACCAGCACCAGGCCCGCGCGGCGTTCGACCAGCCGCAGCAACGTTGGGGGCAAGCCAAGCTCGTCCGCGCTCAGAATGCGGGTCGGGATGGTGCGAAAGACCGCACCGGGCCCGCTGGTCGATCGCAGGTAATTCGCCCGGAATCGGGCCTTGTCTGCGTACGCGTAGGCGAAGTCCAAATCGTGCTCGGTGGCGAAGATCTGTCGCTGCGACTCATTGAGCAATTCGTCGAGTAGCGCATGCATCGAATCTTCGTCGATAGGATCCTCGGCGAGCGGGACCAGATCGCCACGCTGTCGCACGGTGGGAGCGTGCCCAATCTTGAGGTGGAGATCGGACGCACCCCGGTCGAGGAGTTGGTCGAAGAGTCGATCGATCGCGGGCATGGCTCGGTCTAGCCTCCGAACATTCGCCGTCGCTTCGGGCGGCTCTCGACGGGGTCGTTGTGCGCGGGCGCGGCCGCGCGCGATTCGAAACGGCGGGGATCGTCGGCAAACGCCAACGCGGTCTCGCGGGCGATCGTGCCCGCTTCCAGCAGAGCGAGCAGCGAATCATCGAGTCGGATCATGCCGTGGGCCCGCCCGCGCTGCAGTAGACTCGGGAGCTGGAAGAGTTTGTTTTCGCGGATCAGGCTGCCGAGGGCCAAGTTGCCGGTGATCAGCTCGACGGCGGCGACCCGGCCCAAGCCCGAGGCTCGCGGCACGAGGCGTTGGCTGATCACCAGCTTCAGGGTGGTGGACAAAGTGGCGCGAACTTGGGTCTGCTCGTCGGGCGGGAACATGTCGATCAGGCGATCGATCGTCGTGGCCCCCGACGGGGTACTCATCGTCGCCAGCACGAGATGGCCGGTTTCGGCGGCGCTGAGGGCCATCGCCACGGTCTCTTGGTCGCGAAGCTCGCCGATGCTGATGACGTCCGGGTCCTCGCGCAGTGCGGCCTTGAGGGCTCGAGGAAACGACGCGGTGTGGGAACCGACCTCGCGTTGGTTGACGATTGCCCGCCGCACCGGCAGCGGGATCTCGACGGGATCCTCAACCGTGATGATGTGAATGGGCCGTTCGCCGTTGAGCACGTCCAACAGCGCGGACATCGTGGTCGTCTTCCCGTGACCGTTCGGCCCGGAGATCACGACGAGCCCTTGGTGGTACTTGCCGAGTCCGCGGGCCTCTTCGGGAAGCCCCAGCGTCTCGGGCGAGGGGGGGCGGCCGGGGATGAGACGAAAGCACGCCTTGAGGCCGTTTTGGTGGCGACACACGTTCACGCGAAATCGGCCGGCGTGCCCGACGTTGACCGCGAAGTCGGTGTACCCGCGCTGGGCCAGGCCTTCGCGTTGCGCCGGGGTTGTCAACTCGGCGACGAACGCCTCGAGTTCGGCATGGGCCACGGGCGCGCCGCAGGGCTCGAGTTCGCCGACCAGGCGCATCGCAGGGGGTCGCGCCGACATCAAGTGAAGGTCGCTGGCTTCGCGCTCTCGGGCCGAGACCAGGACATCGAGCAGGCCGCTGCGGGATGCGTCCGGCCGATCCGATCGCGCGGTGTGGTGGCCCGATGGGGCCGGCTCGCGGGCGACGGGAGGGTTTGAAATCGGCTCCGGCTGGCCGATGATCGGCACCGTTGGGTCGAGGCCGGGGCTCGCCGAGCGCGGCTCGCCGGCGTCGCGTGGCGAAGGCTCGTGCGGCGCCGCCGGGTCGGGGGGGGTCGACCCCGGTTTGCGGTCTCGGTGGACGCGGTTCGGCTCGGCCCGCCGCACGCGGACCTGAATGGCCTGGTCGCGGTGCGTGACGATCACGTTGAAGCGACCGTCCGCGCGGTCGAGGACCAGCGTCAGGGATTCGCCGCGGGAACGCAGCGCCGCCGCGACCGGGGTGTCCGCCCACAGCGTTCGAAGATGCTGCCGAGTCAGGCTGGTCTTCGTCGCCACTTGATAGCGATGGCCGAGCTTGACGTAGGCGGGGCGGTCCGATTGCAGCACCACCTCGTCGACGTCTTCGCGCTGCAGGTAGGCGAGGTAGCGATCCAGCGCGCCCATCGCTGGGGATCGTAGCCCGCGGGCGTGCGGCCGGCCGCCCGGCGCGAGCTCGCGGCGGGTTTCAAAACGACCTGATCGACGATGCCGGGGGACCTGGTCTTGGTCTGCGGCCGGGATCCGCCCGCGGATCCCGACGCAGCCCGTTCGGCGGGGGCCGCGTCGGGCACCGCCGATGGGCGTCCGGCGAATCAGCGCTCGCGGACGGCGGCGACTGAGTGCCGTGGCCGCGGAGGGCTAGCGGTTCGGCGGGCGCAGCAAGCTGGCTAGGATCGAGAGGGTAAGCACCGACCCGACGAGCGCGAGCGACCAGCCGATCGGCACGTGGATCGGGTCGAGCCAGGCGGCGGGCCCCAGGCCCAATGCGTGCAAGCCGAGTCCGCCGAGGCCCTCGGCCAAGATCATCTTGGCGCCGACGAACGCCAACACCAAGCCCAGACCGTACGAAAGATAGCGAAACCGATCGATGATCTGCTCGAGCAAGAAGAACATCGCCCGTAGACCGAGCACAGCACAAACGTTGCTGGTGAAGATGATGAACGGGTCACTGCTGATGCCGAAGATCGCCGGGATCGAATCCAACGCGAAGATCACATCGGCGGTCTCGATCATCAGCAGGGTCACGAACAGCGTGGTGACCCACAGGCGGCCGTCCCGGCGCAGAAAAAAAATCGGTTCGTCGTATTCATTGGTGACACGCAGCCACCTCTCGGCCTGCCGGCGGACGAAACTGCCGTCCGAGCCCTCCTGCGCCTCGGCCTCGCCCGACCACAGCAGCCGGAGACCGGTGTAGAGCAAAAACCCGCCGAACACGTACAACGACCAGCGAAACATCTCGATGAGCGACAGGCCCACGAAGATGAAGATGCCGCGCAGCACCAGCGCGCCCACGATGCCCGCGAACAAAACCCGATGGGCATGCTCGGGTCGAATCTTCATGTAGCGCAAGACGACGACGAACACGAAGATGTTGTCGACGCTCAGCGACTTCTCGATGAGGTACGCCGCGAGGAACTCAAGCGCGACTTCACTCCCGAACCTGGCCGCGAGGTAGCCGTTGAAACTGAGGCTCAATGCGACCCAAAACACGCTCCAACCCAGCGCTTCGCGAAAGCGAACGCGATGGGCCTGGCGGTGGAGGACACCGACATCGATGATCAGCAGCAGCAGCACTGCCGCCAGAAACCCGAACCAGAGCCCGGGGGTACCGACGCTATAGAGCTCCAAGGGGCGCCGAGCTGCGACCTACTTCGTGATGGCGCGGACGTCGTCCGCTTTGACCTTCACGGTGAGCTTTCGCGGCTTGTCCTCGGACTGGTAGTGCACATCGACCACCGTCCCGGAGAACTCAAACGGGCGGTGCGGAGCCAGGCCGCGGCCGAGCTCCGGCGTCGTGAACACGCTGTAATCGATGGTGATCTCGTACAGGATCTCCTGGGTGCTGCCTTGCAACTCGTAGTCCCCGTACTTCGAGTCGTCCATCCCCGCCCCGAGCCCAGTGCCGCTTTTGAGCACGGCCTGCCCGCGGAAGCTGCCCGCTTGCTGGCGCATCTTCTCGACGAACGCCGATCGCTCGTCCTCGCTCATCAGGTTGAATCGCTCGAGGTTGACGCGGTTGAACGTCAAATCGGCGTTTTGTGGCTGGTATCCCTTCGGCAGCTTGAGCCACTCCGGATTGCCGTCGTTGTCGGGGAGGCACGAAGCCGAGCCGAGGAGAAGGGCCGCGATGCCGAGCCGAGCGAGCACGTGCATGGGGGCACCGTATCATTTTCGTGGGACGGATGCGACGGAGCCGACCGTTTGCCAACCCCGCGGCGCGCGGAGCGGGCCAGGTGGCCAGGAGGCGATGGGGCGGCCGATGAGGCGGCGATGGGGC
>QKPP01000258.1 GCA_006508105.1 Myxococcales bacterium FL481
TGCCTGTGAACGCAATACGAACGACCCCCGCACGGCGGGCCGGACCGCGCCGGCCTTGTTGGGCCACCGGCGGGAACGGACACGGCTGGTCCAGGCCGAGGTCCGACGCTGTCGCGTGCTCGACTCGTCGGCGTGCACAGTGAGGATCATCGCGGAGTCACCGACCGTAGCCGCTCCAACGACCAGTCCTGCGCGGGGTGGGTGCTGTCACCGTCGGCGAATCGCGTTTGTCCCTTGGCCGGCGAGGTCGGGACGTGTCAGCGTGACGCCGTATGAGGCCCCCGCCGTACATCGCCCTCAATGTGCGCCCCCGCGGCCGCGCGAGACGCATCGGCGCGGCCGATATCGTGTGCGCCGTCGTCGACGAAGCGCAAGCTGGTCGCTTGCCGCCCGGGTCGCGCCTGCCCCCAGTTCGCGCCCTGCAACTGCAACTCGGGGTGGCGAAGAACACCGTGCAGGCGGCCTATGACGAACTCGCCGCCCGCGGTTTGGTGCAGTCGCGGCCACGGGAGGGTGTGTTTGTCGCGGGGCCCACTGCCGACGCACCCGCCCCTAAGCTGGCGTTTCGCCCCGTCGCACCGACGTTCCGCTCGCCGGCGATCTCCGACCGTTCCGCTGCCGCGCCAGACACGATTGAGCTGAGCACGGTGCACATCGATCCCAAGTTACTCCCGCGACGCCAGCTCGACGATTGCCTGCGGGCGGTCATCGCCGGACCCCGCTTCCGTTGGAGCTACGACCCCCAGGGCTACGGGCCGCTGCGCGAAGTGATCGCCGAACGAATGACCGCGCGGGGCATGCCGGCTCAACCCGACGACATCGTGACCACGGCCGGCTCGCAACAGGCGATCGACGCGGTCGTCAGAGCACTCGAATGTCGCCACATCGCCCACGAAGATCCGGTCTACGCCTACGCGCGAGGGCTGTTTGCCACCTACGACGCCCGAATGACCCCGCTGCAGCTCGATCCGTTTGCTGCCATCGACCTCGAGAGGTGGGAGCGCGATGTCGCACTGCATCGCCCCCATCTTTTCTACGCGATCACGAGCTACCAAAACCCTACCGGATACTCGTACTCTACCTACGAATTGCAGCGTCTGCTCGAGCTATCCGAGCGCTGGAACCTGCCATTGGCGGAGGACGACTGGGGATCGGATATGCTGTCGGGCGTCGAGTACCGACCCACACTGCGGGCACTGGGTGGTCGTCACGTCGTTTATATCAATAGTTTCACCAAAAAGCTCCTCCCGGCGTTGCGCTTGGGCTATGTGGCGGCGGCGCCTCATCTCATCCCGGGGCTCGTGGCCGCCAAACGCGTGTGCACCCTTGGGAACGCCTCCCTGCTCGAAGCGGCGCTGTGCGAGTTCTTGCAGCGCGGCTACTACGACACGCATCTGCGGCACATCCAAGCCGAGCTGGATCGGCGTTACCAGCGTTGTCTGGAGCTCCTGCGCGAGCGGCTCGCCGACGGGGTACGGTTTAGCACTCCCGGCGGCGGACCAACGCTGTGGGTCGACCTGCCTCGCGAGGTCTCGATGGTCGAGCTGCGCACAGTCATGGCCGAGAGGGGCGTGATGATTGACAACTGCGATCCCCACTTCAGCGGCCGGCCTCACCTCAACGGTTTTCGCATCGGCTACGCCTACCTCGATTCGGCTCGCCTCGAGCGAGGGATCGACGTGCTTGCCGAGTGCTTGCGACGGTGGCTGAGGTGACCGGCGCGCCGTGGAGCCAGCTCGCGGCGTGGCTTGCCAGTGCAATCGCCTCGAATGAGCCGCGCCCCCGCTCGTTCGCCCTGGCGACGGCCGATGGCGAGGGCCGCCCTCATGTACGATTTGTCGACCACCAACCCCACTTGGCGTCATATGACGAGATCGGGTTCGTCACCCACTTCGGTAGTGGCAAAGGACGGCAGCTCGCTGCCGTCCCGTTCGCCGCGGGCACGTTCTTTTGGCCCCGCCTTCGTCGACAACTGCGGGTCGAAGGATCGGTTGTGCTCGCGAGTGATACGGCGAGTGACGCCTACCACCGCACGCGAGCGCGAGAATCTCAGCTTACCGCCTGGGCCACTCGCCAAAGCTCTCCTCTCGCGGATCGCGATCAACTCGAACGCGCGCTTGAACACCAGCGCGGTCGCTGGTCCGACCAAAAGCCGCTTCGTCCGCCACACTGGGGCGGCTATCTTCTCCGTCCCGATCGGGTCGAGTTTTGGACGGCCGGTCCGCACCGACGGCACTGCCGCACGTTGTGGGAACGTGATCCTCGCGGTCGCTGGCAGTCGTTGCAGCTGCAACCTTAGTCGGGCCGATAGCCGTCGACGAGCCCGACGGATGCTGACAACAATTGGAGCGCGTCCAGACAATCTTCGGCGGCTGACCTGGACGTGCACCTCGTGTCGCAACGCCGAAGGGAGCCGCACGGCCGGTCTACCAGCGCTTGGTCAACGAGAACATCCCCCGCAGCGAGCCCTCCGCGAACCCACGCGCTTGGTCTAGCGGATAGAGTTCGTCTAGCGTGGCAACCACCGCGGGTGCGATGGCTTGTCCGTGGCAGGTGGTGCATACCGGACGGGTGACGATCGCCTTCGCGTAGCGAAACGAGGTGTTCGGGCCGTTTCGGTTGAGCTTGAACGTTTCTAGCTCGCCCGCCGCTTCGCCCGCGCCTAGCCGCTGTTCAAATCCAGACAACGCGGCACGCTCCCACTCGTCCGGGGCATTGGCTGGGTTGCGCAGACGTGTGGCGGTCCGTCGCACGGTCCAGCCCTCACGGGAGAGCTCCGCGGCGACTGCCGGAGCGACCGCCTGGCATGCTTTGACAGCAGCCGAGGGACCTCCGCTGGCCATGGCTGCTTGGAGCTGAGCTTGAAGTCGCTGCGCGAGCTCGGAAGCCTTGGCCCGGGCTTCGCCGGCGAGCGCGATCTCATCGACTGGCTCAGCATCAGACACCGATGAAGCTGGCGCGCTGGGGGTCGGACGGCCCGGCCGGGACGGGCGAGGATCGGAACACGAACCGCAAGCGATGAGCACAGCCAACGGCAGGGCGAACCGGGACATACGCCTAGCGTACTTCACTCCGTTCCTCCTGCCACGCGAGACGGCTCTCTCGTCGACCTGCCCGCCAGTGTTGCGATGGGCCGACACGAGCATGATCGGGCGCGAGCTCGTCTCTACCGTGCCGCCAAACGTGCGCGGCATGGCTGATCAGACATGACTTTGCCGATCACACGCGGCGCCGAGTCCACTGGCGCGCGGGCTTGCGCCCGCAGCCGAGGTTGTAGCTGGACGCTACTGGCTCAGATGGCAGCCGAAGCAGCCGAAGCCCTGGCCCGTCTCTGGGTCGAAGGGGTCCTGCCCCAGCAACTCGGCCATCTTCGGCACGATGTTTGCGCTCATGAACATGGCGAAGTCCGGATCGGGCTCGCCCGGGTTGTCCATCGGCAACGCTACGGTGGCGGGCATCGCAAAACCGTTCGCGGCTGCGTCCTCGCCGTGGCAGTGTCCGCAGCCGAAGTCCGCGTAGCGGTCGGCGTCGTACTCTTGGAATAGATCGGTCATCGCCGGCATGACCACCATTGCCATCCACGTGCCGCGGTCGGCCTCCGGCACGTCGGCCCACGCCATATCGGCGAGGCTGCCGTTGTCGTCGTCGTCGTCATCATCATCGTCGTCGTCGTCGTCGTTCGACGAGCCATCGTC
>QKPP01000254.1 GCA_006508105.1 Myxococcales bacterium FL481
ATCGACTATCACGTGTCGATCCGCGGAGTGCCGATGCGCTGGCGCACGCAGATCGCCGAGCTCGATCGTCGACTCGCGGTTTTCTCGGAGAACCGGCTCACCCATGCGGGTCGAGGCGCCGATGGAAGTTGGTGGTTGACGGCCGCGGCGACGCTCGCCCGAGATCGGCTGTAGGTCCCCCCAGCCGTGTTCGCCAAGCACTGCCAACGCGGAGAGGCGTCGTATTGCTCGGGCCCCACTCGGTCGACTAGAAACCGATGATCCGACCGCCCATCCGCTCGTAGCCCGTGACCGAGGGCCCCCACGACGACCCGTTCCACCATTTGTGATATAGCGCCGAGTCCGTCCCCACCACGAAGACGTCGAGGCGATTGGGCCCCCACGACACCACGCGGGGGCGCCCCAGAATGCGGCCCCCCAGGCGCCGCCAGCCAGTGACAGACGGTTCCCACGACGAGCCATTCCACCATTTGTGGTACAGCGCCGAGTCCGTCCCCACCGCGAAGATGTCGAGGCGGTTGGGGCCCCACGACACCACGGCCGGCGCGGAAAGCAGCGTACCACCAAGCCGCTCGTAGCCCGTGACGGAGGGCCCCCACGACGACCCGTTCCACCATTTGTGATGTAGCGCCGAGTCCGTCCCGACGACGAAGACATCCAGGCGGTTCGGTCCCCATGACACGACTTCTGGGTCGCCGATGATCCGGCCGCCCATGTGCTCGTAGCTCGTGACTGACGGTCCCCACGACGAACCGTTCCACCACTTATGGAATAACGCCGAACTTGTGCCAACGACGAATACATCCAGTCGGTTGGGTCCCCAGGACACCGCGCGAGGGTTTCCTAGAATGCGGCCACCCATGTGCTCGTAGCCCGTGACCGATGGTCCCCACGACGACCCGTTCCACCACTTGTGGAATAGAGCCGAGCTGGTTCCGACGGCAAAGACATCCAGACGGTCGGTTCCCCACGACACGACCTCTGGGTCGCCGATGATCCGGCCGCCCATGTGCTCGTAGCCCGTGACCGACGGTCCCCACGACGACCCGTTCCACCACTTATGGTACAGCGCCGAGTCGGTGCCCACGACGAACGCGTCGAGGCGATTGGGCCCCCACGACACCACGCGGGGGTTCCGCAGAATGCGGCCACCCATGGCCTCGTAGCCCGTGACTGACGGTCCCCACGACGACCCGTTCCACCACTTATGGAACAACGCCGAGCTTGTTCCGACGACAAAGATATCGAGGCGATTGGGTCCCCAGGACACGACCGGACCCGAATCTCCGCCCGCGGAGGGCTGTGCCCTCGCCTGCTGTACCGCTCGATAGGCGTTGACTCGGCCGAAACCGTAGTCGTCATTGTGGCCGTTGGCGTCGTACGTGACCCCGCCGACTTTGTCGGCGCTCTCGCGCATGACCTGCCGAAGCCGGTCACGCGTCAAGTTCGGGTTGACTGCGAGCGCAAGCGCGGCACATCCGGCGGCGCATGGCGCCGCGAAACTCGTACCGGTAGCCGCTCCGTAGTCGCCGCCCTGACGGGTACTCACCACGTCCACGCCTGGCGCGATCAACTCCACTGTGTCCCCGCGCGCCGCGTTGTCCTCCCGATCATTTCGGTCGGATCGCACGACGGCGATGACGTCCGAGTGCGAGACGACTTCATCCAGCGTCACGTCCACGTTGGCTCCGTTGCTAGCCGCCCAGAAGATCGCCATTCCACGCCCGTTTCGCCCGTTCGCGGCGGCGGCCTCGAGCGCGAGCTCTAGGGTCGCCGTGAGGTCCCACACCGCACCGTTGGGGCCAAGGCTACAAACGAGAATATCGGCTCCGTCCGCCGCCGGGGCGCCGCCGACCTCTGTGGAGGGGGTCGCTGCGTAGGCCACGGCGCGGGCAAGAGTCGTTTGCGTACCCACCTGGTCACGTAGGCATGCGATGAGGGTTAGCTCGCACTCCGGGGCCGCTCCGCAGCCGCCCCGGGAGTTTCCCTGGCGGGCCCCCACCAGCCCAGCGCAGAACGTGCCGTGGTCGCTACCGGGCATCCCGGTCGAAGTCTGATTGAACGTGACCGTACCGCCGGCGTTCGAGAAAAACCCGCTGGTACCCGTGACGGCGGGGCTCAGATCTTCGTGACTGGTATCGAACCCGTTGTCAATCACGGCCACGCGGATACCGGCCCCCAACGTGACGTCCCACGCACCCTCGGAACCGACGTCCGCATTCGCGGTGCCTCCGCTCTGCCCGGTATTGCGCCACTGCCACTGGTCCGAGTATCGCGGATCGGATGGTGTGAATCGGCCCGGTATGTGCTCGACGAACGTCGGCTCCGCAAGGATGAATCGCTCGTCGGCGTGCAGTTCGACCGACGCCGCCAGCGAGTCCTCGCGACCTTCGGCGACCACTTCATAGAGGCTGGGCGCGAAGCTCAGTTTCGTCAGCACCTTGAGGCGTTTCTGTTTGAGCAACGCATCGCATTCCGCCTCGGACAGGTCGGGCTTGAGCTGCACATTCAACCGATTAGTGGCCACCGCAATGGCGCCGCTCGCCCGCCGAAACACCTTGCCAACTTCGTCGGCATTCTCGGTACCTCTCCCTTCGGCCATCGCTTGGTGAAGGTCGGGCGCGCGTTCGGCTGTCAGCTGGACGAACCGCCAGTTCGCGCGCTCGAAAGCCTCGAGGGCCTCCTCACTGGACTCGGGTGCGACACGAGCTCGTAACGCGGGGGCAGCCGAGGCACCGAAGCGCGAGACATCGGTCCGCTCGCCCTGGGCCACGTGCAGGGCACGAATCCCGGCGACCTCCTCGATGACGATGCGCTTGTCACGCCGATAGAAGAAACGTTCTGGCCCACCGCCACCGCCCCCCATTCCCGAGCCACCACCACCCATCCCGTCATCACCACCCATCCCGTCATCACCACCCATCCCGTCATCACCACCCATCCCGTCATCACGAGCGCCAGCCATCCCGTTGCCCCTTTCCGACTCCGTGTTCTGCGTGCGCACTTCCGCTCGCGGATCATCTTCCTCCATCCCACGCCCATTCATGACTGAGTTGTCAACGCCCACTGTAGGCATCCCGGCCGGGTGGACTGGCACACCGTCCATGTCCGAGTTGTTCGTGAGGGAAGTATCGTGAGAGTGGTCGTTCATGGTTCTCCCTTGCGCCGATGTGTTGTGGCCGACGATTCTCCAGACGGGCTGAGCTGACTGGGCGTTCTACCCATTGTCGTCCCCGGACTTGTGGTGGTGAAGACGCCCAGCCGAGTCCCCGCGTGTTAGTACTGGGGGCAACCGTTTCGATCTTGCCCCGGGCCACAAACTCGTACATGCAATCGACTTGCATGTGCACCGTTCGCTCCACGAGCGCTCGGCGGCGCGGATCCGTTCCTTCGCGCTCGCCGGCGACACTTGGCTCCTCAACATCGTCGGGTTCCAGCGAAAATGGTCGGTATCGCTCGACATCGGCGACGCATCCACTCGCATCCCTCGTCCCAACCAAAGCGGCGAAGCTCTCCACCCCATCACAGCACCGGTTTTAGCCCTCCGCTCGCGCCGTCCTAAACAACGAGAGTTGCTCGACCGACACCGGCGGCCCTCGGCTCGTCCGCGATGCCCGGCCCCGTCGACGAGTCCTCGACCGGCTCTCGTGACGACCGGCCGCCCGTGCACCATCCACA
>QKPP01000196.1 GCA_006508105.1 Myxococcales bacterium FL481
CGTCGTCATCGTCATCATCATCATCATCATCGTCGTCATCGTCATCGTCATCGTCGTCGTCGCCTTCGTCCGAACACAGTTGCATGAACCAGTCGTCGTCCACATCGCCGAAGGTCCACGCGCCTCGACCCATCGTACCGATCACGAGCCGTTGAAAGTGCGGTTCGTAGCGAACGTCGTTGACGACGACATTGGGCAAATCGTCACCCACCTTGCGCCAATGTCGGTCTTCATTGCAGGTCAGATAGACCCCTCGATCCGTTCCGATCAGCACAATCTCGGTGTCGTCGGTCAATCGAAACGCGACCACGGCGTTGGTCGGCACATCGGGCAAGTCGCCATCGATCGCGGTCCACGTCCCGCCCGCGTCATGGGTGGCCAGCACATGATCCACCCCGAAGTGCCCCCCGGCTTTGTAGGCAGTGTTGGCATCCCACGGAGCCGCGCCAAGTTCCTTGCTCACGCGCTTGAAACCCGGAGAATCCTCGAGCACGACGCTGAAGCTGTTGCCGCCGTCAGTGCTGAGCAGCACCTCTTCCGCGGTGGTACTGATGTAGATGTAGTCCGGGTCGGCTTCCGATACCGCGATGGCCCGAATGGCCGCCGACCCGCCCGCCACATCGCCGGTGATCGCGTTCCAGCTTTGGCCATTGTTGGTACTGCGATACAATCGATGAGTCCCATAGTACAGGGTATCGGGATCATCGGGGGCGAACACAAACGGAGGCACGAAACAGGTTCGGTCGCCGCTATTGATGCCATCGCCTGACTTTTGGAAGTTTTGCCCCCCGTCGGTCGACCGATAGATACTTCCGGCCCCGTAGATCTCCGCGAACGCGACGTCGGGCCGATCGGGATGCAGTCCCGTGTACCCCCCGTCGCCGCCCAGCACCCGGCGCCAGGTAAGATCGTCTCCCGACCCCGTCCGACGGGCAGAACCATTGTCCTGCAAGCCACCGATCATCCAGGCCGCGTCGGTGGGGTGGGTCGAAAGCCCGGGATAGAACTGAATATTGTGCAGACCCCCATCTCCCAGGGACTGCCAGTCATTGCCCTGATTGGTGCTAATATGCACTCCGCCGTCCGTGCCGGCGATCAGTCGATCCTCGGCATCGAATACCAGCTGTTGTACGTCGGAATGGTTCGGGGTCACCTCTTGAAACGATTGTCCCGCATTTCGGGTGCGGACCGCACTCACGCCGCCAAAGTAGGCGACATCAGGGTCGTTGGGGTCGACAGTGACGCACACATCATACCAACCCTGACAACGAATGTCGGGCGAAAACGTCTGCCAACTCGAGCCCGCGTCGTCGCTGCGATAGACTCGGCCGGAGTCCGCAAACGCCCAGATCCGCGACGGATCGCTCGGTGCGATCGCAATGCGGTGTTTGTTCGACCCAGACGGACCGCCGCCGCCGAGCTTGGTCCACGACGATCCACCGTCAATGGACTTGTAGACCCCACTCTCCCCGTTCGGACTCGACATCGCGGCGTACACGATGTCCGCGTTTTGAGGATCGAAGGCGATGTCGGTGCACGGCATCTCGGGCAGATCAACGACTCGCGCCCAGGTCTCGCCAGCATCGTCTGAGCGAAACAGCCCCGTCTCGTCTCTGCGTTGAGGGTGGCCCTTCGGTTCTCCCACGCCTACGATGCCGGCGAAGAGCGTGTCGGTGTTCTCGGGATGAACGAGAATCTCGGTGAAGCCGCGCCCAGCGAAGGTCTCCTCGGCCAAGATCGTCCACGTATTTCCGCCGTCGGTGGATTTGTAGAGACCGAGCCCGTAGAAGATGTGGGTCCCGTAGTTGAGTCGAGCGGTTCCCTCCCCGGATCCGGCGTAGATGACATCGTAGTCGACGGGATCCACAGCGACGGCCCCAATCGACGCCGACGGGAGATCATCGGTCAACGAGGTCCAGGTGTCGCCCTCGCGCTTCCACAGCCCGCCGCTTGCAGTTCCCGCAAACAAGATGTCGGCGTCTTCGGGATGGGGAGCCACCGCGGAGACCCGCCCGCCCCCGGCCCCGTTGAGCGGCGAGGGTCCGTGCTGTTGCCACTGCGCCGCCGCTGGCATTGCGAGCAACGAACCCACCAACCCACATCCCCCCCACACCACAGATCGCCACGGCCGGCCGACGAGCCCTCGGCGACACCGAGGTCCGGCACTGGGGATCGCTCTCGGCGTCTCGGTCGACGAGCCCCTGGGCCCGGTCGAGACGGTACTCGACGCGAGTTTCGCACGACTACAGCTTGGCGCCAGTCGACTCATCACAAGACTCCGTTGTCGGGCAGCTCAAAGAACAAATCGGCGACGTAGCGCCGCCCATCTACGCGACGCTCGCAAGAGACCCGCCAAGGCCCAACCTGATCAAGCCGGATATTGACGACCCGATTCGCATTCGTGCGCAAGGTCTGCGTGGAGCCATCGGGACGATGGACCACGACCTCCGTATCGGGGTGCTTCTCGTGACCGATGTAGCAAAACGTCGGCATATCGGCGCCCCGCTTCGCCGTCAGCGGCGAGATCAATGGCCGCAGCTCCGCCGCACTGCCGATTTTGCCGGTTAGATCCACCGGTGCGAACCCCGTTTCGCCACCGTCGACGGAGAGCAAGGTCTTGGCACAGTAGGTCGTGGAGACATCGGCGCGGCGAGGCCCGGCCGGCTTGGTCTCCACGCACCCGGACACCAACGCGGGACCGCGGCGTGAAAACTCGGTCTTCACCGGACCCGCGGCGCGGGTTCCGGGCTCGACCAGCGAGCGCTGCAGCCCCCCCGGAACCCGCGCGATGAACCGCGAAACCTCGACGTCGGACCAGCTCACCGTCGCCCCCCGCCCCTCAGTCGCCAGGGGTACCGATAGGCTCCACGAGACCGGCACCTTGGCGGGCACGCGAAACGGCGAGTCGGAACCGGAGACGCCGGGATGAACCCGCAGCCCCATCGCGAAGGCGGGCTCGCGGCCAGGTTGAGGGGCGGCCGAACCGGACGGTGGTGCACCGTCCCTAGAAGCGACGGCCTCTCCCGTCGGGTTGTGGGCCTGGCTCGGGTGCCCGTCGGCCGGCTCGCGGCAAGCTCCCGCCAGAGCGACCCACAGCCCGCAAAGCACCGCTCGATTCACTGCACGAAGACGATTCATAGGGGGACCGGCTGGTCACGAACGACTTGCCGTCAGCATTCGACCGTAGCTGACGGGTTGTCGGGGCTGCAACTACGAAGACCAACCACCTCGATGCACACAGGTTGACTAGGTCCACATCGACTATGCAGCCCGCCCCCACGTCTGGTTCAATCCTTGGGCTTATCCACGAGGGTTGGCGCTGCTAGCACCCGCATGAATTCTCGCTCG
The DNA here is from genome assembly GCA_006508105.1 of Myxococcales bacterium FL481. Classification (GTDB taxonomy): domain Bacteria; phylum Myxococcota_A; class Polyangia; order Nannocystales; family Nannocystaceae; genus FL481. Next base: position 3,349 of record QKPP01000196.1, read on the forward strand.
CATACCGCGGCAACGACCGCGATCGCGCAATCATCGAGCGAACGACGGGCGCAGCACGACCCGCCCGCAGCGATCCGGGCGTTGGGCGTGCTGCAGTGCCTCGCGCCAATCCGACAGCGCGTACTCGGCCGCAATCTCGCCTCGCAGGGAGAGCCGAGCCAGCGAGTTGAGCCGCTCATGCACGATCTCGGGCCGGTTGGCTGTGGTCCAGTTGCGTAGCCAAAACCCACGGTGGCGGACGTCGCGAAACACCAAGGCGTCGACGCCGACCTGTGTCGGTCGCCGACTCATCGCCCCATACGAGACCAACGTACCGCCGGGCTCGAGACAGGACGCCAGGCGGCCGGCCGTCTCCCCCCCGGTCCCGTCCAGCGCGAGGACCACGGCTCCGCCGCCTGTCTCGCCCCGGACTTGTCGCACCAGATCGGGACCATCTTCGAACACGAGCTCGCCCCCCAGACTGCGGACCAACGCGGCCCGTTGTGCACGGCGAACGATCGAGATCGTCTGCACCCCGCGCTGCCGCGCGAGCTGCACGACGAACTGTCCGACCGAGCCGGCCCCCGGGGACTGGATCAGCCAGTCGCCGGGCCGCAGGGTCACGAACGCGTCGAGCATGACGTCGGCCGTGATCGGGTTGACGCGGAGCATCGACGCCTGCACGGGATCGACATTGCCCGGGACCCGGCACACGTCTTCCGCGGCAACGACAAGCTGGCTGCGCCAGGCACCGACGCGCACGGGCAAGAGCACGAGGTCTCCGACCGAGACCTCGACGACGGCGTCGCCGACCGAGACCACGCGGCCGCATCCCTCTGCGCCCGCGAACGCCGGCAACGTCGCGCGCAGGGGATAGTGGCCTCGGATCAGCAACAAGTCCATCGGGTCGATCGGCGTGGCCAACACCTCGACCACCACGTGCCGCGGCGTCGCGGAGACCGGTTGGAGCTCGACTCGCTCCAGGACATCGAGTGGTGCCCCGTGAGCAGCGTAGACAAGTCCCTGCATCGGATGGGGATAGCCCGGACCGGCGGCAACGGGCAAACCGCCGCCGTCTTGCCCAGCGATCGGATCGGCACCGCGACGCGACCGGAACCGCAGCACGCGGCCGTCGGCGCGGCTACGCGGCGCGGCTACACGGCTACACGGCGCGGCTATGCGGTGGGCTACACGCGCGATCGAAGCGACCGCCGAGGCGGCTGGCTCGCACCCGTGATTCGATGGCGCGGTGGTCCGTCGGCTCGATTGCCGCCGCCGTGGCTCCGCGGCCAACCTCGCTAGGGTCGGGGGCGGCGAACGAGCTGCGCACCCACCCCCAACAACACCGCCGCGCCGACGATGGCCAACGCGGTGCTGACGTGCACGGGCACCGAGTAGGCACCCAACTGATGAGGACACAAACAGGTCAGCAAGTTGAGCTGGGCCAGGGCCAAGCCAGCTGCGACCACGAACACCGATCGCACCGTCCGCCGCCGAGCCCCCAACACCACCACCGGGAGCGCCACCGCAGCGATGACCGCGGTGCCGATCAGCAGACACGTGTAGGGGCGCAGCGCCTGCGGATGCAGGCCCGGCCAACCCAACGCGCCCACCAACCCCAGCCCGACGCACGCGATGATCGTCGCCGTCCGGCTGCGCTTCGTTGAGGGCAACAGCCCGACCCCCATGGCCGGAAGCACAAACAGGCCCACACCGATCGCCCCGAACTGGGCGACGACCTGCAGCACCGGCCGCTCCCACAAATCGGCCCGCACGCCCATCCACCACACGACCAGCGCCATCAGCGGCGCAACCAAGCCCAACCCCGCGGCAAATCGCCAGCGACGGGTTCTCTTGAGTTCGTCAAGATCGCCAACAATGGCGTCGAAAACGCGAACAGGGGTCATGGGCAAGGGCGCCGGGTCTCGGCGCGCACCGACTTCAACGTTGGGTCAGCGGGTCCACGTTACATCGGGTCGAGGTTTGCGGGGCCGATCGCCAGCGAGATCACCGAGGCCGACGCCGGATCGGCCCGCGCCGAACCACTACCGCGGAGGCCTCCCTGCCGCGGACGGGCGAGCGGGGCCCGCCCCTCGCCGCTGGTCGCACGATTCCGCGTATCGCGCCGTTCGACCTCGCAGCTTGCGCCCGGCGCCGCCCGGTGACTGGGCGGCGACGGTTGGACCCGTGGCGGCCGGCACGACGCCAGATCCGAGCCGGTGACGATGCCGCTGGCCGCGGCATCGACGGCCGCGGCACGGCCCGTGTCCGCCCAAACAGTCACGAGCCAGCCACGCCGGCTAGCTTGTCGCCAGCTCGCTCACCTTGTTGTTGTTTTTGACGTGCGGCGGCACAGCGCGAAGGTCCCAGACGAGACCGACCCAGCTGAGCATCTTCAACACGTAGTATGTCATGTCGATCTGCCACCAGTGCCAGCCCTGCGCGGTGCTGGCCTGATAGTAGTGATGATTGTTGTGCCAACCCTCGCCCATTGTGATCAGCGCAAACAGCATGCTGTTGCGGCTGTCGTCGTCGGTATCGTACACGCGCTTGCCCCAAAGGTGGGTAAACGAGTTGATAGTGAACGTGCCGTGCCACAGTACCGCGGTGCTCGCCATGAACCCGATGAACAAGCCTGACCATCCCAGCCACCACCATACCGCGAACCCGAGTAACGCGGGGGGCACCACCCAGTATTTGTTGAGCAGCACCAACTCCGGGTAGCGAGCCAGGTCTCGCACACGCGAGTAGTCGGTTTCTTCGGTGTTGTTGAACAGCCAGCCGACGTGGGCATAAAACAGGCCATGGCGGGCCGGGGAATGCACGTCGTTGATCTTGTCGGAGTACTTGTGGTGGTGGCGATGGTGCGCGGCCCACCACAACACGCCTTTTTGCGAACTCGACATAGCGAGCCACGCCAGCACAAACTGAAACCAGCGCGACGTCTTGTAGCTACGGTGCGAGAAGTAGCGGTGGTACGCGCCCGTCACCCCAAACATACGGATCCAGTACAACGCGACGCCCACGACCACGTCGGTGACCGTGACGCCAGTGAACACCGCTCCGAAGGCGAGTAGGTGAACGAGGACAAACGGCCAGGCGCCGGCGAACTCGTACTGGGGCCGCCCTTGTGCGCTCCAGCTACCGGGGCGAGGCGGGGGGTCGACGTTGCGTTGGGTTTGCGGGTCATCCATAGGTATGTGTCGGACCGGTCGGCCCGGTCAGAGGCCACGAGAGTCTGCCACTAGCTCACCGCCGTCGCGCCGAGTGAGCGTGTCTTCGTTTCGCGATACTCAGCGGGACGCGCACGGACCACTGCCTCGCCCGCGGTGCCCGACGTGCCCGTCGCGCCGTCCCAAGTCCGTCTCGCCGCAGGTCGTTGCGGTTCTCGGTGGGGTAGATAGCCGCGCGGCAACAACTCCTCCGCCATCCGACACCGAGCCGATCAGCGGCCACCAGCGAAGGCGAAGACCACCGGAGAAAACGGAGACCACGGGGCAACGCCGCGTAGCGGCAAGAAATGCGCTTTCAGGCCGCCGATCGGACGCGACGGGGACTGACCGCGGTCAACCAGCCCGGCGCTGAGGAATCTCGCTCGCGACGACGCCCACCGATCGCAAGGCAGACTCCAGCGCGTCAAGCGTGGCGGGCTTGGCCACGTAGCCGTTCATCCCCGCGTCCGCGCAAGCCTGACGCACGCCGTCTCCGGCACTGGCCGTGAGCGCGATGATCGGAACGGCCGCACGAGCCCCCGCACCCGACCGGATCCGCCGCGTGGCCTCCAGGCCGTTCATGTCGTGCATCGTCAAGTCCATGAAGATCGCGTGGTAAGTGGCGCTCGAGGCGAGCTCGACCGCAGTGCGACCATCGGCCACCTCCACGCTCTCAAACCCCAGTCGAGCCAGCATCTTGCAGGCCACCCGCCGATTCACGGGGTTATCGTCCACGACCAAGCAGGGTAGCCGCACCTCCCGACGCAACGGAGTGGGGGGCTCGGCCGCCTCCTGCAACTCAACCGGCCACAACACCGTGACCGTCGTGCCTTTGCCCGGGCGCGAATCGACAAAGATCCGCCCGCCAGCGGCATCGATGAGGCGGCGACAGATCGCCATGCCAATCCCAACGCCCTGGGCAAGCGAAGCATCTGGAGCATCGCCCGCCGGGACTCGATCGAAAGCGCGGTCAATCTCGTCTGCGGCCATGCCCTCCCCGGTGTCCGCCACACACAGCCGCAAGATCCCGGCCCCGTCGCCCGTGGCCGAAGTCGACATCTCGACCTCGACCATTCCCGCGTCGGAAAACACGATCGCGTTGGTGACGAGTTCCTCGATGACCGTCTGCATGTGCTCGGGATCGGCCAGCACCGACGCCGCCGCGTTCGAGCCGTCAAAGCGCAGTTCCAAGCCCCGCTCCACCGCCCGCTCACGCGCGACATCCAGCACGCCGGAAGCGAGCTCCACCGGGTCGAATGCCCGGGAACACCCGCGGGCTTCGCCCCGATCCAGCGCGGCGAAATGGAGCATGCGCCGAACCAGCCGCTCGAGCCGTTGGGCCGACCGCTCCACAACCCGCAGCTCATCGACGACACTGGAATCTAGTTCCTCGCGACGCAACAGCAAGTCCACGGTCCCCATCACACCACTGAGTGGCGTCCGCAGTTCGTGACTCATGATCTCGAGGAAGCGCACCTTGGCCTCGCCGACCCGAGCCGCCTCGGCCCGCGCCGCGTCCAGTTCGCTGCCGCGTTGGTCAACGACGAAGCTGCTGAGCTGCTCGGACCAAAAGCGCCGCTCAAACCGAGCGATCACGGCGAGCGTCAGCACAAGCTGGACCAGGCACAAAACCGCCGTGATTCGCCCCGGCGCACCCGCGAAGACGCCGAAGCAGGCGACGGTTGGCAGCCACGATGCAACCGCCAAACCCCGCGCCACGTCGCCTCGGCTGGACCACGCAACGGCCCCGGCACTGCTGAGCACCACCGTCACCGCCAACGCGACCATGGCACCCCAGCCGGTCCCCTCGAGGTAGATCGCCCCACACGCGAACGCTTGCCACAACAGTGTCGTCGCCCCACCGCCGATGACCAAGCGCCGAGCGTAGCGCCGTGGGTCTTTGGCGTAGGCCACCTCGAACCGAGACAACTGCCAGCGACGCAGAACACCCACCGCGAGTGACAACCCCACGAGCGCCCAGACCCACACCGCGTGCTCCCGAACGTAGCCTGCGGCCAAGCCGATGGTCGCCATCGCCACCGCCGGGGCCATGGTACCCGCCCGGCTAAGCTCGACCGAGTCGGCCACGGCGGCGTGGCGGAGTGCCTCGACATCGTGGTCGCTAAACTCGACCCGGCACGGGTGCAAGCTCGCGGGATAGGGCGAAGATGTAGACATCGTGGCGGTCCCCGCGTTGGGGAGGCCGCCGTGGCATCGTCAAAGAACGCGCAACCTGTATCTGGAAACAGCGCGATCCGTAGCACCGGACCCGCCTCGGACGGCGACGGGCCACCCGCCCGCAAACCGACCCATGGTACCGTTTCTGCCATGCTCCGAACCGCGTTTGAGCCGAGTGCCTCCCCCAACGCGCCTCGCAAGCGCCGCGCCGTTGTCGGGCGCTCGAACATCGGCAAGGGCGTCTTTGCGGGGCGAGCGTTGCAACGTGGCGAGGTCGTCGGCCGCGTACGGGGAACGCTTGTCGACGACGCGCAGGTCGACCCCTACTACTGCATGGAAATGGACAATGGGTTGTTCTTGGTCCCCAAAGCTCCATTTCGGTACCTCAACCACCGCTGCGTCCCGAATTGTCGCCTGTTTATGTGGGAAGACGAGCCGATCGACCCCCAGACGAACACGCGAGCCCTATACGTCGAGGCCCTCCGCTCCATCCGCGTGGGCAGCGAGCTCACCATCGACTACGGATGGCCGGCATACCTCGCCATTCCTTGTCACTGCAGCAGTCGCCGCTGTCGCGGCTACGTGGTCGATCCGAGCCAGCTGGGGCTCGTACGCAAGCAAGCGCGAGCGAAGAGCCGTGCCGCCCAGCTCGCCTCCCGCTAGCCCGACCCGATTGCCACCACCCGACGGCCCCGCGCATCGCCAGCGGTCAGCGCATGCGTCCCGGAGCGCCATCCGAGCCGGCGGCACGTCGAGGTTGACCACCTGCTTCCGTCTTGTGCACGATCGGCAACGGCCTGGCTCCACGGCTAGTCGCCGCCGCGCAACCGCAACCCGCCGTCGACGGTCGCCGCGGCTAGCACCCAGATTCGCAGATCCGCGCGATGCCCAATAGCGACGACATCGCGTGCTGCACGTAGTCGATCTGCACTTCGCGTTGGCGGCGAGCATCGCGAGGTTTCGACCCCACGAAGGCATTGCGGACGATCGCTCCCTGCATGGGCCCCGCGATCACCTGACAGCGCAGCACGAACTCCCCACCGCGGCCGAGGGCGGGACGCAGCCGCCTTTTCACATCCTCGTCTCCGCGCTTGGCCGCGAGATCGTACAACGCGACCAGGCCTTCAAGGCGGGTCGAGGCGCCCGTGCATCCCCCGGAGTGGTCAAACGCCCCTTTGATCACGGCATCATCGCCGCCTAGGTAGCGTCGCTGAGAGACCAGCATCTGATCGGCGATGTCGACCACGTGTTGGTACAGTTCGTCGGCTGAGACAGAAGGCGAGGTCGCGTCGGAGTAGACAGGCAGAAGGGCCGAGGTCGCGATCAACAACCAGTGGTCCGGGGGAAGACGCTTTTGCCCGCGTCGGGAAATGACCAACCGCCCTGCGGCCTTCGCGGCCGCATCGAGCCATTCTCGATTGGAGTCGACCTGGTACAGCGTCACGAGCCCCAAAATGGCCTCTCCGGGGTAGAACAACGATTTGAAGTCATAGTCGAATTGTCGGTCAACCGACCACTTCGAGTGAAAGCTGCCGTCGTCTTGCATCATGAACAGCACGAAACGGGCGAGCTTTTGCAGTTCCTCGAGCGGAATCGACTCGGGGTCCTGCGCCCGTGCAGCCAGCAGCCCGACCAGCGCGAGCCCGACCCCGCCCAGTTTGACCTCAGGCGTCTTGCTGACGGACTTTTCCTCCCCCTTTTTGGAGTACACGGCGAGCAAGCCGGGCCGCCCATCTACACCCGCGATGTAGTTCTCACGCAAGTGCGTCGCCGCACGAGCGAGCGCCGCTTTCGCCTCGTCATTCAACATATCACGCTGCGCCAACATGCCCAGGGAGTACATCGTCCCGCTGTGGCGCAAGATGTTGTACTTGCGTTTGACCTTCTGATTGTCCACGTGCTTGCGATAGGTAAACCGCCCCGCCGCAGAGGTTTCACGCACGATGTAGTCACGGGCAAGCTGACTTCCCTCGTCCGCCAAACGCGAAAGCCCCTCCGTGTTGGCCTCGACGTCGCGCAGATAGTCCCGACCGCGGTTGGGAATCGGATCTGACTTGGATTTCGCCGGCCGGCTCTCGCTCGCGGCGGCGGACTCCGAGGTGGGAGTGGACTCGGTTTGCGGCGGCTGCTCCCGCAACCCGACGCCGATGCCGACGACGGCGAGGATGCCCCCCAAGAGCCAAAGCGCGGTCAGTTGCGTACGAGCGGAGGCCATGAGCCTTCCTTGTTAGGGCGAATGGTTGGGCGGAATCAAGCCCATGTCCATGCGGGCGCCTCCGGTTGTGCCCGCGGTGAGCCCACCCGCGCCGAACCAGCCCGATCTATTGGCGACAACGGGCTTGCGCCCCGCAGCGCGCCCGGCCCAACAGCTCATGGGGGGTAATCGTGGACGGACACGCGTCCGTGCTCACCGCACCGATCCCAAACGCAACGTCGTGCCGATCGAGGGCCTGCGTCAGGCGCTGTTCGACCTGCAGCGCATCGTGCGAGCGGGTTTCGGGAAGCATGCAGACGAAGAGATCTTCATCGACCCGCGCGCTCACGTCACATTGTCGGAGCGTGCGCTGGAGCGCATCCGCGACGCGGACCGCGGCGTTCGCTCGTTTGTGAACGCCCGGGCAGAAGACCGCGAGCAACGCCAACGGCCGACCGTAGCGACGTGTGCGGGCGAGCTCGGACGGCAACCGACGGAAGAAGTACGCCGCGGAGTACAAAGAAGCCTCGGGCCCGACCCCGTCCGCACCACCCGGTTCCTCCACCCGCTTCGGTGGCTCGATTTCCGGAGCGACGCGCGAGCTCGCGCGGGTGCGAGAGAGGCGAATCAACAGTTCCGTACGAGCCAGCAGCAACACATCGGAGCGACCGCGGGGCACGAAGTCGCAGCCCACCCGGGCGTAGATCGCTTCGATCGCCCCCGCATCGAGTCCGGAGCGGACCAGCGCGATCAGCGGGACTCCGGCCGTGCGACGGTCGAGACTCAGTTCGCGAATCGCGGACAGATTCCCGTCCTCCGAGCTCATGAGGCTTACATAGATAACGTCTGGCCCAAAACCGGTAGCGGCTCGTACCAGTGTATCGGGCTCCGGGCAGGACTCCACGCACTCCACCGCGTACCCCGCTGTGCGCAGAACTTCCGCGGCTCCGCGGGCGAGATCTCCCCCGATGCACAGAACCCGACCCGCGTCGATGGGGACGGCGGCGGGACTGCTGGCTTCACTCGTCAGGGGTTCGGGGCTGGCGGCTGATTCCCGCATGGAGCTTCTCAGGGTTGGCTGGGCTGACTGGCGCCGTGGCGTCGATGCGCGGGTGAACGACCGAGACGTCGTCGACTCGCCGCCGCAAAACTCGGTTCGCGCCCAGAACGCAATCCTCATCCGGTTCCGCGTCCGGTCTGAGCCGTGCCACAACGATAACCTGCGATGACCCGGCCGGGGTCAAGTTCTTGACCCCCGACCGTCGGCCTCTCCGCGGCGCCATAACAATGTAATCGCATCAGAAACTCGTTTGCTTGCCGCGGGCCGTCCGCCCGACCGGTGACACCACACAAACCTACCATCGGATGCGGTGATAACCCTCTGGCTCCTGGTAAAGGATCGCGGCTGCCGCACGCGTCCGCACGAAATCGCGCGGGGCTCCGCGCCGCCCCGCTTGACCTGACCCACTCGGTTGGCGGCGCAGCTGAGCGACGAGTCGGTCCGCGTCGAAGCGGCCGCGTCTCCGCGCGAGCCTGACGAGGCGTCCCCCGGGAATGGGAGAGTGTCAGTCGCCGGACAGCCAAGACAGCCAAGGCCCCGGGCCCCATCGGACGCCAACGCGCTTCGCATACGCGTTTCACCCGCGGCTGCACGCCGACGCCCGTTCTCCGCCCAGTGGGTATCCGCGTCACTGCTATGCAACCGCCCCGATCCAAGCGTGCCAAACTAAGCCTTCCTAGGAGGCTTCATGCTGCTCGGCGCCCGCCAAACGTCCCCCCAACTCGCGCTCGCGACCTTCGTCGTCGCGCTCGGTTTGCCCACTGTGGCCCTCGCGGAAGGCTCGAATGGCTCGGGCGGGGCCGTCGGGGAGCAAGAGGATTGGCCCTGCGACGGTTGCGTCACTCGGACTCCACCCGCGTACGATGAATCGGTGCCCTGGCCCCTGATCGTGACCTTCCACGGTGACGAGGGGTCACCGAACTACATCCACGGCAGCTACCGGAGTCCGGCTGATGACGCGGGATACCTCGTACTCTCGCTCAACTGCCCGCGAGACGAAGGCTGCGGCGAAACCGAATCTCCCGGCAGCTGGTGGCGTTGGCAAGGCACCGACCTGCACAACCCGGAATGGGTCGGCGAGCAGATCGACGCCATGGAGGAACAGTACAATGTGGAGCTTCAGCAGGTGTACTTGGCCGGCTTCTCGGGCGGGTCGAGCTACCTGAGCCGCTACCCTTGGATACACACCATGCGGTACGCCGGGCTCATCTACCACGGAGGCGGGAACAAACCGTGGGGCGTTGACTGCGACGTAGAATGCACGATACCGGGCTACTTTCTCATCGGAAGCGACGACTTTCTCCTCGAAGGCGCCCAGTCGCTACGAGACTACCTCATCGGGTGTGAGCACGAGGTTCAGTATGTGGAGGTTCCGGGCGTGGGGCACGAGATCATCCGCGACGAGGTGCCCGCCCTGGTCGAGTGGATCGACGAACGCCCTCATCCGTGTCGGGAACCGGCCGACGATGATGATGACGATGATGATGACGATGATGATGACGATGATGATGATGATGATGATGATGATGATGATGATGATGATGA
>QKPP01000296.1 GCA_006508105.1 Myxococcales bacterium FL481
TGATGACGATGATGACGATGATGACGATGATGACGACGATGACGACGATGACGATGATGACGACGACGACGATGACGACGATGACGACGACGATGTCCCTGAGTTCGGCGACACGTTCGTCGTCATCGGCGACTCATCCGACGGGCTTTCCACCCCACGCGACCTAGAGTTTTGTCCGGGCACCGACCAGCTGTGGACCGTAAATAAGGACATCCACGGGATGATCATCTTCCACAGCCCCGGGACGGACGATCAGGAGTCCGAGGAGCGTGTCGATCGCTACGGGGAGCACTTCTCGGCGTCCCCGGCCGCGTTCGCGTTCGGCGCCAACCAGACGTTCGCCACGATCCAAGAGTCCGAAAACGAGTGGAACATCCAGCCGGTCAATCCGCCCGACAACTTCATGGGCCCCACCCTGTGGCCGTCGGATCTCGACATCTTCGCCGCCGTGGGTCAAGCGTTCCCGCCAGGCGACCAAGAGGGCTCCCACCTCGACATGCTGCACGTGAGCCCCTTGAGCATGGGCATCGCCCACGAAGCCGACAACATCTACTGGGTGTTCGACGGCAAGGCCGGCAACATCGTCCGTTACGACTTCAAAGATGACCACGGTCCTGGCGGATGGGACCACCGTGACGGGGTCATCCGGCGTTTTTCCGACGTGGAGGTCAAGCGGGTGCCCGATGTGCCAAGTCACATGGTGATGGACAAGTCGGCCTCGCCCCGGCTCCTCTACATCGCGGACACAGGGAACTCGCGCATCATGGTGCTCGACACCTCCAGCGGCACCAACACCGGCCCTCTTCCGGGCAACAAAGACGGCTGCAGCGAGTACAGCGGGGTCAGCGGGGCCGAGTACCAAGTCCTCGTCGACAGCGGCCTCGATCAGCCGTCGGGCATCGAGCTCCACGACGGGCGCTTGTTCGTGTCTGACCATGCCACCAACGAGATCATCGCGTACGACCTCGCGGGCGAGGAGCTCGCGCGACTCGAGACCGAGGCGGAGGGCATCATGGGTCTGGCCGTCGGCCCGGAAGGCCACCTGTGGTATGTCGATGGCGCCGCCGACCAAGTGGTGCGCATCGATCCCTAGGCCTTAGCCTACCTTGCGGACACTCGTCCCGGTTCACGACCTCGGGGCGAGTGGCGCTTGCCCGAGCGCATGGTCAAGGCCAGTCTTGATGGCGGTGCTCCTCCCCACGACCCCGAAGTTCTCCTCGCCGATGCCGCTGCCTTGCTGGGCCGCGGCGGCGATGGTGCTGATGCTCGCCGCCTGCGGGAGTCCCCGACCGTCCGGGCCCGAGTATCCCCCGTATCGCCCGCCGTCGGCCGAAGAAGAAGATGACAACGCCGGCGAATCACCGGGTGACAACGATGACGATGACGCGTCGCCTGCAGAGGCAACCGACAGTGCGACCGGGGCGAGCCAAGACACCGACGCGGGCCAGGAGCCTCCGGATCCCTCCGACGATCTCCTCGCCAACGGGGAGAATTGCGACGACAGCAACGAGTGTCAGAGCGGCTACTGCTCTATCGCCCTGATCGGAGCGGTCTGCTCGGACTGCACCGACTCGGCCGACTGTCCCATCGTCGGGCAAGACTGCGTGTTCGACAACACTCTCGGCTATCGCGTCTGCTCGCTCGGTGAGCTCGGCGATACGTGCCTGTCGGATGCGGCCTGCTCCGACGGAGTGTGTCGCATACGGCCCACCGACACCGTCGGCCTCTGTTCCGACTGCCGAAATGCACAGCATTGCCGCGACACCGGAGCCGGCATCAACTGCAGCAATGATCTCGCGTTCGGGTACTACCGCTGTAGCGACGGCTCACTCGGCGAGGAGTGCTACGATCCCGTCGACTGCGCCTCCACACTGTGTCGGCCGGAGGGAGAAGAGGCTGGCTATGGCAAGTGCTCTGAGTGCCTCTCCGACGAAGACTGTCGCTCGTCGGGAGCCGGCCTGAACTGTACGAACAAGGTCCCGGAGAACCTCGACGATCCGACGTACTATCTTTGCGGCACCGGACAGCTCGGCGAAAAATGTGAAACGGACGCGGCCTGTGTCGGTGAGCGGTGCGTCGCGGGCCACTGCTCCGAATGCAAGACCGCGCAGCAGTGCCGAGACGAGGGCCAGGGCCGAAACTGCGTGTACCGCAGCACGCTGCGCCACTCTGGCTGGCACCGGTGTACAGAGGGCGAGATCGGCGATGTCTGCGACGTGCCTGAATCGTGCCGACCAGAGCTCTTTTGCGCGGAACGCTGGACTGACGCCGCGTGTGCCGAATGTGGCGAGGATGCGGACTGCCCCGCCGGCGACGTGTGTGCACTCCCCCTCCAAGGCGGAACGCGAGTCTGCATTCCCGCGAACTCCTCGCCGACCGGCAGCTACTGCGATCTGTCTGGGCCGGCTGACGAATCCTGTGAAGGGTACTGCGTCGCCCTTGACCCCAGCCCACAGGCCGAGACCGACCCTCACGCCTGGCCGGCGATCGGAGTCGGAGCCTGCGGCAGCTGCCGCCCCGGGCAAAACGACTGCCTGGCGGGAGAAATCTGCGTGCCGCCGAGCTATAGCGAGGCGTTGGGCGCCACCGGTTCGCGGTGCGTGCCCAGCTTCGACGGCTAGACCGCCAGCCCCGTCTTTGGCACCCGGGTCCCGCGAGCGGGCCGGGCTTCGACTCTCGGCCGCAGTCCACGGCCTCGACCGAGCCGGAGCCGGTGGAGTACCCGTGCCCGCCGCTCGAGCCGGCCCCGTGAGCACGGACCGAAACCGCCGCTGAGCTCGGCCGCGAATCTAGCCGGGGAGCACCGGGGCGCTGGTCGTGACGCCGGCCCCCCAAAAATCGTGCGTGGTGGTGGTTTCGACGCTGGTCTCACCCGTGTCGGGGTCGATCAGGGCGATCTCGCCGCCCGACGTGAAGCCGTAGAGCTGCCCCCCCCAGTACGCCAGACCCCACACCGATACGAGACCGGTATCGCCGATCAATGTGGCCTCGCCCGTCTCCACGTCGACCCGTGCGAGCCAATCGGTGAGCGAATCCGGGTTGTTCACGGTCGCGTACGCGCCGGCGTCCTTGACGAAGACGAAGTCTCCCGACGGCGTGATGCCTGAGCCGAACTCCCCGAAGGCAGCGATTTCCCCGGACTCGGCGTCGAGCCGGTGGATCACCCCATCGTTGCCGGCCGTGATGAGGATGTCCTCGCCGGTACTGTTGTCGATATAGGTCAGCGACACCATTCGCGGCGGCATCACTCCGGGAAAGGTCGCCAGCAGCGAGCTCGCCGCCGTGTCCGTGTCGACGGCGTACGTCGACGTGTAGGAGATAGCCACCATATTCGCGTCGGCATCGAGTGCGATGTCTGTGATCGACTCCAACTCGCCAACGTTGAACGGCCCGATGTCAATGAGCTCCAGCGTTTCCGGATCGACCGCGAACAGGTGGGTGGCCGTGTGGGCGTAGACGTAGACGCGGTCATCGCCATCGGTGCTGTCGCCTAGCGGCGGCTCGCCGATGTCAAACTTCGGATCGTCCTCCTCATCGTCGTCATCGTCGTCGTCGTCGTCATCATCGTCATCGTCGTCATCATCGTCATCATCGTCATCATCGTCATCATCGTCATCATCGTCATCATCGTCGTCATCGTCGTCATCGTCGTCATCGTCGT
>QKPP01000070.1 GCA_006508105.1 Myxococcales bacterium FL481
TCGTCGTCATCGTCGTCATCGTCGTCGTCGCCCTCGTCGCCCTCGTCGTCCTCGTCGTCCTCGTCGTCCTCGTCGTCATCATCATCATCGTCATCATCGTCGTCGTCGGCGGCGTCTCCGTCCGCCCACACACCGGATTCCGGTTCGTTGTCGTCTGCGCAGGCGACGGTGAGTTGGGCGAGAAACAACACAGACAGAGGGATGGTCGTGATTTTTTTCATGGGACTGCTTTCACTGGAGACACCCGGCCGCGTTCCGACGGGGGCAGAGAGGCACGGTAGCTGATGACAACATATCGGAAACCGTCGAGCCACGGGAGAGAGCCGAGCTCGGCCGCGCAGTTCTTACGGGCCGACGCATCACACGTGGGCACCGACACCTGACTTGCCTCCCGACGTGGTGGCCAACCTCCTCCCCGCCGAATTCGTTTGTTGCCCGGCCTAGGTCGAAGTGATCCGAGCGTGCATGGTGGCGGCGCGCCGTGCACATTTCGCATGGGCCAGGCCGAATATCCGTCAGAGCTGTGGCTAAGCTTGCTTCTACTGCATCAGGTGCGGGCACATGGGCCAACCGGCTAGCGCGGAGCTAGCGCGGTTGCGCGAAGCGACCGCTCCACGAATCGCCTGGCGACGTCGACTGCAGCTCTCGCGCAAGCGCTTCGGTGCCGGTGCTTGCGAGGCACTTGCGGTCACGCGCGGGCGGCATTGTGGTGGATCGCGGCATGGATGAACGCCGCGACCCCGTCGCCGTGCTTGTCGAAGTGCGCGCTGAAGCGATCGTCCTGCGTATAGAGCATCGCGAGGTTTCGGTGCATGTCGTGGGTGCACGGATAAAACCAGCGATCGATGTGCAGTCGATACGTCTCAGCGAGGTCGGTGGCAGCGGCCGCGTCCGGGCGGATGCCGTCGGCCAGCAGCTTGGCGAAACCGGCGACGATGGTTCTCTGTTGGTCCCGGATCTGCGTCCACTGGGCCGTGTCGTAGCGTCGGGTGCGACGCGTGGCTTCCTCGTAGGCGGGCGTTTCGCCCCAGCGACGTTCGGCTTCGGCCTGGTGTCGTCTGGGGTCGAATCCGTCGAATATCGCCTTCGGAAAGGGGGTATCGGGGTCGTTCATGGTGATTGCTTTCGCTGGTGTGAGTCGCTCAAGGGCGACATCAATGGCTCGGATCATCCGCGTCGTGTCGGAGAGGCGTTGACGCAGGCGTTCGCGTTGGCGAACGAGGGCCTGGCGCTGGTCGACGGTCGGGTCATCGAGCATGGCTCGAATGTCCTCGAGGCACATGCCGAGCTCGCGTCCGATGAAGATCTGTTGCAGACGCAGCAGATCTTCATCGCGATACAGACGGTAGTTGCGAGCAGTGCGACCCGAGGGGACAAGCAGGCCGATTTTGTCGTAGTGGTGCAGGGTTCGGACGCTCACCCCCGCCAGCTGGGCGAGTTCGCCGACGCGATAGTGTTTGTCGTCCATGTCTGAACCGTAGCGTCTGACGCTGCGTGAGGGTCAAGGGCGCCGAAAAAAAAACGCCGACCGACAAGGAGGTCGGTCGGCACCAGCCGAGGGCGGCTTTGGGAGCGTGTCTGGGTTCGAGACGGCCTCGGTGAACTGCGAAGCCCGAACGCAGGCGAGATTGCTTCCCGGCAGTAGAGCCGGCCGACGGTGCCGTGAGGCGCCGCCCGCCGGCTGGGTGATTGCCCGAGTGCCCGGACAACCCCTTTGTCCCGCGAGCTTAGTCGAGCGGGATGGTGTGCACGCCGTATTGACGCAATGCGCAGTACGCCGCGTCCGCTGCCACCGACACGTCGCGGCAGTAGTTGCGTGTCGGGTGCTCTTCGACCTGAGGATCGCTTGGGTCTTGGGCGTCCACAATCACCAGCGAACGCCAGTCTCCTCGCACGATGAGGTGGCGACCGGTGTCCTCGTGCGTGCGCGGTTCGAGTCGCCAGGCGTCTAGCTCAAACGTGGACGCGACGTCGAGGTCCTCGCCGCCGAGACCGGTGACGACGGACACCTCAATCCGCTCCCATCCCTCTTCCCAGTATTCATCGTCGGCCTCCTCGCGGAACTCTCGCGTTTGCGCGAACACCAGGTCTCCCGTGGTCAGAACGTTCGTCATGCGCGCCTCGGCGGATAGTTCCTGCTCAGCGAGCAATGAGGCGTTGTCGCCTTCGATCTCGACCAGTCGTAGCGGCGTGTCGATCAAGGTGCACCGCTCGGTTGACCAGTTGTACTCCGCGTACTTGGGATGGTTTCGACACTCCTGCGCCGACATCTCGACGATCTCGCTGCGAATGCCCGCGGTGACGGCCCGATTGGTCGCCGCGTCGTAGCCTAAGGGCAGACCCGGCACGTTGACCTCCGGGCTGAGCCGGGGGGTGGCTCCCGAAAGGTCGAGTCGCTCGAGGTAAAACGCCACGCGTGAGTCGTCGTCACCGACGGACTGCATGTTCCACGAGTACACGGTGTGGTTCGCGGTGACGCGAAGGTGGCCGTGTTCTAGCGCCTCGGTTCGTGCCAGCGAGGCAGTGTGGACCGGAAAACCCGGATTCCGCAGATCGATGATCTCGTAGGTCGGGTTCACGCTCGGTGCTCGCGCGGCGACTCGCTCCGCGGGCAAGCCGCGGGGAGCGGCTTGTCGCGCCAGCAAGCGGTGTTCGAGCTTCTGCCGCCGTCGCTCGTCGACGACGCTCGCTCGGATCTGCCGCGGCGCGGAGGCAGCACCCTCGTCCGCGTCGTCCGGCTGGGCCCCGGTCGAGCTCGACGGGGCATCGCCGTCGTCGGACCCGGCAGGTTCCTCCCCGGTGGCGCTGCCCCAGCCCTCGCCCTCATCTTCGTCGCCGGACTCACCCGGTTCTGGTTCTTCCCCGGTGGTGTCGTCGTCGTCATCGTCGTCATCGTCGTCATCGTCGTCGTCGTCGTCGTCGTCGTCGTCGTCGTCGTACCAGTCGTCCTCCTTACGGTCCTGGTCGTGGAACACCAGCGCGGAGCCCGACTGGACGACCCATCGAGAGGAGCCGAGCTCGATGTAGCTAAGGCGATCCCGTGAGTAATAGTCGTAGCCGCTGCGCAGGGGTACTCGAGTCGTGCTGACATGAGTCATGGCGGTGGGATCGGTGGCATCGAAGGCCGCGATGAGCCGCTGTATCTGCCAGCCTTGGTCGTAGTACTCGCTGGTGGCCACAATGTAGAGGTGCCCTTGGTCGACGAACAGGTCGCTGTCGTAGAAGTCCACCCAGCCGTACTCATCCTCGTCGGAAGGTCGGAACACCTCGGAGAGGTCGACCTCGCTCAGCGGCTTGGCGGTGTTGGCGGCAGCCCGAGGTACGATATCGAGGTGGGCATTTCCTTCCCACCAGTCCGTGGTCATGCGAAACAGGTAGTCGCCAGAGACCACGCTGCGGTCGACTCGCGTCGAGATCGGCAGGTAGTCGAGTTCGACCGGAGCGTCGCGGTCGTCGATGTTGAAGGTGTGTACGTCCTCTTCACTGACGGCCACCATGACTTCGCTGTGGAGGAACGCGCGACGCGGAGTGCCGCGGGTCGTGGCCACGGCGCGTAGTGTGAGTGAGGCGTCGTCGAAGTCGATGAGTTGAATGCCGCGCGCCGGTCGCGACGGTGCGGCGTCGTCGTCGTCGTCGTCGTCGGGCTCGCTC
>QKPP01000310.1 GCA_006508105.1 Myxococcales bacterium FL481
GTCGTCGCCGTCATCGTCGTCGCCGTCATCGTCGTCGCCGTCATCGTCGTCGCCGTCATCGTCGTCGCCGCCTCCACTCGCGCTGTCGTCGTCGGATCCACCGGTCCCGCCATCCGTGCTGTCGTCATCGTCGTCTCCCCCGTTGGTCTCGCTAGACTCGGCGCCAGCGTCATCGTCGTCATCGGAATTCG
This sequence comes from Myxococcales bacterium FL481, assembly GCA_006508105.1. Lineage (GTDB taxonomy): Bacteria > Myxococcota_A > Polyangia > Nannocystales > Nannocystaceae > FL481. The sequence continues at coordinate 192 of QKPP01000310.1, forward strand.
GGGCCTGATCACCGCTGCAGGCAGCGACCGACCAAACTGCCAGCGAGCACGCGAATGACCTGGAGATACGGGCGCGACGAATTCGAGAGAGCATGACACTGTGAGGCTACCTCGGTACGAACACAGTGTGGTGGCTTTTGACGGCGAAGTTGTAGCCTGTGGTGAGTCTGCCAAGGCTTGGTGCGCCGTCGGAGTGGGGCTGACCGACCGACCGCCTTGACTGGGGCTTGTGGCCATCGATCGTTGACCGATCTGCCGCACCTCGTTGCCGGCTGCGCGAGAAGTTCGTGAGCCCCAACGTCGCGGTGGCGGATCTTGTCTACGACGCGCCGGTCGACAGCCGTCGCTAGAAGCGCCGAGCCACGCCGGCCAGCAGTTGCTCGCCCACCACGGAGGCATCGTGGGCGATTTGAGGGGAGATGGTAAACATCGCGCCGGCGCTGAGGCGGAGCAGGGTCTTCGGGTCGAGCTTGACGCCGAATTGCGCGTTGACCCCTAGCACGCCAAGAAACTGCGAGAAGGTGGCCGACAACTCTGTGCGGCCGACTCCCCCGTAGGCGCACAGGGCCCAGTCGACGCGACGCAGGTCCTTGCGTTGGCATAGACGCACGGTTCCCAACACGCTGTTGTTATCGGTGGGCGCTTGTCCGGGCTGTGGCCAGCCGAGCAGATGAACCGATGCACCCACCACGGAGTCGTACTTGAGGCGTAAGTCGACGCCGGGCTGGACCTCGATGGCCCTGCCGTAGGCGCCGTGGGCGTAGCCGGGCAAGGTGCTCCAACCCGCGTCGATGCGGATCTCCGCGGCATCACGCACCGCCCCGAGAAACGAGATTCGCACGGAACTGGAAACGGCTAGGTCGGCGCTTGCGGGACGTGGCGTGGGTGCGAGCTCGACCGTGGGGGTCGATGGTTCGTCCGTGGTCTCGCGGGGACCCTTCCTCGGCATGGGGGGGGGCGCGGCCATCTCGGTCGGTTCGTCAACCGGGGACGGGTCGTCTTGTCGGTCTGCGTTGGGTTGCGCGGGGATGCATCGCCACTCACGGAGTCGCGCGACGATCTTGAGCGCAATCGCCTCTTCGATATCCTCGCAGCGACCGGCTAGCGGTGCGCTCTCGCTGGTGGCTTGGCCACCGTGCAGCACGACGAGCTGCCACTGGGTTCCCGTCGCGTCGGCAGTGACGCGAAACTCCCAGCCGGGCGGGGCGGCGATCTCGTGCGATGCGAGCAGGACGTCGACGTGGTCGCGAATACGCTGGTCGTCGACACAGGTATCGACGACCAGCGGCACCGCGGCCCATGATCCGACCGGGTGGCTGCAGCTACTCGGCTCGGTGAGCGTTTGCCCCGTCACCAGCTGGGTGAGCGCGACGCTACCGAGCCAGGCGTGCATGGCAGCTAGTGCGGCTCCGAGTGGGGTTGGCACCGGGCGACGTCCACGTTGACCGTTGAGTCGCCGGGCAGGACTAAATCAGCCGAGCAGTACTTGTCTTGATCAACATTGACGGTCAGTCGGTACGCGCCGGGATCGATCGCCAAGAGCTCGTGGTGCCCGCCATGCCCGGCGCAGTCCTGTTCTTCGGCGTTGAAGCTCAGTCCCCGATCACTGGCCAGTCCTTGGCGATACAATGTGCGACAAAACGGTTTGCCGCCCTCCTCCATGTCGACTTCCTCGCAGACGTTCTTGGGCTCCGGTGCGTCTTGCGCGGCTTGCTGCACCAGTTGCGTGGCCTCGTCCGCGTACGTCAGGGAGACTTTCAATTTGTCGCACTTGTGTGTGTTCTGTAGCCGGACGCCGGCGCCTACGGTCGGCAGCGGTACCTTGGTCGTGGGTAGATCCGCCTCGTCGAGGAGGCCCCCGACGGGGGTGGCGAGGAGGTGCCGGGTCTCGTCGGCATCGGGGGCCTGCGAGATGAACTCGAGTTCGACGTCGTGACTGACGGGCGCAACGTCGTGGATGATCACGGTGTCGCCGTGGAAATCACCGCAATCGAGCTGCCGCGCGGGGGTCCAATCGGCAGAGCGATCCCAGCCGTCGTGCAGCCGTTTCACCGCTCGGGTGCGGACCACGATCTGGTCGATCATCGACCCGGAACAGGTCCGGTACCAACGTTCGACGTCGCCGTTGCTCTCCTCGAACAACACCCGGACCTTGAGCGCCGGCGACTCCGCGCTGCAGGATCCGCCAAGGGCGCACAAGGCCAGGGCGGCAAGGGCTCGTCGCGCGTCTCGGCGGCGGTCCGGGAGCTGTTGGCGGTCGTCCTGCATGGTCTTCGATCCTGGGAACAAGTCGGGGCCGAGCTGGCGCTGGGCCGGCGTCACGGAGCCGTCTCGTCCTCGTGTGCGCTGGCGCGAAACACCGGCCGGCCGCGGTCCATCTGAGCTCGCGCGGCGTCGCGCTCATCGGCTAGCTGTCCAATTGGGAAACACCGCGCATGCCGTCGCAGTAGCCGTTTCGCGCGGTCCCACTCGCCATCGCGCTGGGCTTCGAAGGCAGGGCGCACGAGCTCGAGTTCGGCGCGCAGCCCTCGTCCACAGCGTGGGCCACGGCGATCGGTCTTGGCGAGAGCGATCGTCGTTTGGGACGATGCCACCGCTGGTGCGTCCGCTCGGTGCGTGCCGGCCACCGGCGCTCCGGGCGGATCGCTGGCCAGCGACGCCGCCAGGATCTGGGCGCGGCCCGAGATCGTGGTCGCGTCGGATGACGCGGGAGCGTCAGACGGCGCACTCATCTCCGTCAGACCCACGCCGACAATCAGGGCGACGATCGCCGCGGCGGCGGCGAAGCCGAACCAGGGGATCGTCGAATCGGTCGGTACGGGGTGGAGGGCCGCCGTCGTCGTCCCGATTGGCGTGTGGGCAGGCTGACGGGTCGCCGCGGGTGCCTCCGCGGCGTCGGGTGACGATGCGTCGACGACTGACGAGGGCCAAAGCAGCGGGAGAAGGGCCGCCAGCTCGCGGTCCTTTTGCTTCGCGTCTCGTTGGATCTCCTGGCGGAGTGCCTCGTAGGTCTCGTTCGGCCGCTCCGGCGCGGCTTCGAGTGCGAGCAGGCGCAGCCGCCGACGAACGGCGTGGAGCCGAGACCGGACCGTGTTTGGATTGAGTCCGAGGTTGCGTCCGATCTCCAGTCCCGTTTCGCCCTCAAATTCGGCGCGTCGAAACAACTCGCGATCCTCCGGAGACACCCGGCTCATGAGCCGCGCCGCGGTCCACCCGGCGATCCACTGGGCCTCCGGATTGGCGTGATGTGAACGCAGGTGGCGATGATTGGCACCGAACGACCGGATCCGCCGAACGTAGTTCCGATCCTTGCGACAGTGTGCCCACGCGCAGCGGCGGGCGATCTCTCGCAGCCAGGGTCGGGCCTCGTCCAAGCGTCGCAGTTTTTCTCGCTGTTCCCACGCGATCAAAAACACGTTCTGGACGACATCATGATGGTCGAGACGCGGCCCCAGTATGTGCGTCACCGTGCGACAGACCGCGTCACGGTGTTCACGGTAGAACCGGCGGAACGCCACTTGGTTCCCGAGGAGTCGACCTTCATTCACGAGTTCACCGTCCACCTTGGTGTCATGTTTCTTCGCCGACGACCTGATCGCGGAAAACCGTGCGGAGTGAGCAGCGCCGTGCGTACGACGCGAGTTCGTCGCTCAACGGCACGCACGAACGTCCAAGTCAGACGAAACCTCGCATCGGGACCCGTGGTTTCCGGTGCCGCACGCTCGACCCCCCTCGCGACAAGCGGCGGGAGCCGCTCAGATTCGTGATGGACTAGGACTCGTGATCCACCGATCGCCGTCGAGTCGAGCCGATCGGGCTTCAGGCGAGCTTCACCGTGGCGCACAGACGCGCCGGGCCGACGCGGGAGGATCCCGGTTCGGATCATCTGCGGCGCAATCGCTCGCGGCGAGTTGAGCGAGCGCCTCGCCGCTGACCCGGAACGTGGTCCAACCATCGAGCGATTCCGCGCCAAGCGATCGGTAGAACGCGATCGCTGGCTGATTCCAGTCCAGCACCATCCACTCGAATCGCGGGCAGCCGCGCTCGACCGCAATGGCAGCCAGTCGACGCAGCAGGGCTTTGCCCCCGCCGCGTCCACGGGCCGGCTCGCGGACGAACAGATCCTCGAGAAACAAGCCCGCCCGTCCGCGCCAGGTGGAGTAGTTGTGGAAAAACAGCGCGAAACCTTCCTCCCGTCCATCGCGCTCGAGCAGAAGGCATTCGAACGGCGGCCGGTCCTGCGCCAGTTGGCGCCGCAAGTCGTCGGGTTCGCAAACGACGGCGTCCGGCTCCTTTTCGTACACGGCGAGCTCGCAGATCATCTGATGGATGACCTCGGCGTCTCCAGCCTGTGCAAAGCGAATCTGGAAGTCCTCGGGCATGCTGTACCGTGCCACGGTGGTCGTCGCTTGTCGCGCCGCCTCGATGGATGACCCGAGCCGGTCGCCCCGGTTGCGAAGGCAGCCCGGCACGAACATGCGACAACCCGCGCGGTCGCGGCGACGGGATCTGGGCTCGCCGCTTCCTGGCGCGCCTGCGCCTCAGGTTGGCGAGTCCACGCGGGGCCACTATCCTCCGCCGCGGTGAGCGACAACCACCTCGCGGAGCTAGCCGGACTGTCCACTGCCGTGTGCTGGGCGATCTCTGCGGTGGCGTTCGAGGTTTCGGGCCGCCGGCTGGGCTCGTTGAGCCTAAACGTGATTCGGCTTGTGATCGGCCTCGGCATGCTCGCGGTGTGGGGGACGATCCAAGGACGCGGCCCATGGCCGACAGGGCTCGGACTCGACGCTTGGGGATGGCTCTCGCTGTCTGCGCTGTGCGGGATCGTGCTTGGCGACTACTGTCTGTTTCGCGCGTACATCGAGCTCGGTCCGCGACGAAGCTCGGTTGTGATGGCGTCGGTGCCCATGTGGGCGAGCCTCATCGGGTGGGCGCTGCTCGACGAGGCGCTGACCCGCGGGCAGGTCGTGGCCATTGCGATCACCTCGCTGGGCATCGCGTGGGCGGTGGCGAGCAAACCGAGGGGGAGCGGCGCGCGGGTGGCGAGGCGACCGCGCCGCGGGGTTTTGCTCGCGGGCGCCGGTGCGATTGGTCAAGCCTCGGGACTCGTGCTCAGCAAGCTCGGGATGGGCGACCACGATCCGTTCGCGGCGACCCAGGTGCGATTGCTCGCCGGCCTGGGCGGGTTCGCCCTGGTCTGCACTGCGCTGGGATGGTGGGGGCGAATCTTGACCGCGTGGCGGGATCGGCAGGCGATGGTGCCCGCGGCGATCGGCTCGTTTTTCGGCCCGTTTCTGGGCGTGTCACTGTCACTGCTCGCGGTGCAGCATGGCGCCACCGGGGTCGCGGCGACGTTGATGGCCATCACGCCGATCCTGCTGATCCCCGTGTCCTACTGGCGTCGTGAGCCCGTGGGGCTTGGCGGGTTGGCCGGGGCCGCGTTGGCGGTCTTGGGGGTGGCCCAGCTGATGGCCCAGCAGCCCGCTTCGTAGTGCCGGCTCGAGCGTCGTGCGGCTCAAGTAGAAGACTGGGCCGAAAAAAAAACTGGCGCCCCACCCCGACAACTGTTGCCCCCAGGTCGAGGTGGGGAGCGCCTCTAGTATTAAGTCAGTTTAGTGGCGTTTGTCCGCCCTGGTCAAAACAGGTTCGGGAGTCCGCATTCCCGCACGTGACGTTGCCCAGGGCGGGCGTAGTGAATCGAGTCTCGCGTCGTGACACCACACGTCGTCTTTTCGCTGGTTTCGCAAGACCGCACCTTGCGTCAAAGCGAGCAGACATGGACCTAGGCCGCTACCTCGCGAGCCGCGTTCACGTAGCACGGTTGACCGGGCTCGGGCAAGTGTTTCGTCGGGTCGGTGGAGGCCCGCCCGGGCGACAACGACTGCGGTCACTCGGCCACCACAGTTGTAGCCATGGCGGGACGAACAACCGTGTCCCCCACTCGGCCGTAGCAACTCGGCGCATGAGCGAAACACGAGTGTGAATTCGTCGGCGCAATCCCGAGTCGGGCCGATCTTCGATCCTACGGGCGGGCCGGGGACCGCCTGTCGAATCCAGCTTTCGCACTCGGCCGCAGACGGCTTCGTCGCGCTTCGGTCCTGCGACCGGTCAATTCCGATTGTGCTTCGTGCCGACCCGCCGGGACGGGGCAGGGCCGGCCCGGTCCGAATCAACTCGGGCATCTCACGAGCATTCGGCACGAATGCCAGCATTGGCGAGTCCAAGCCAGCGACGACCGTCCGTGCCTCTAGATCGGACGACTAGAGTAAACGCGTGCGGCTCGTATGCGGGCCTACTCCGCGGCCGAGGGGTCGACGTAGATCTCCCCACCCGACTCACGAAACGCTTTTGCCTTCTCGGCTAGGCCGGTTTCGCTCGTTTCGAGATCGCGCACGTCCTGGGTGAGCCGCATGGAGCAGAAATGCGGACCGCACATTGAGCAAAAGTGCGCGGACTTGGCCGCACCGGCCGGGAGGGTGGCGTCGTGATACGCCCGCGCGGTCTCCGGATCGAGTGACAAGTTGAACTGATCCTCCCACCGAAACTCGAAACGGGCCTTGCTCAGCGCATCATCGCGGGCCTGGGCCCCGGGGTGGCCTTTGGCCAAGTCCGCGGCGTGGGCGGCGATTTTGTAGGCGATGACGCCTGCTTTGACGTCCTCGCGGTCGGGCAGGCCCAGGTGCTCTTTCGGCGTGACGTAGCACAGCATGGCGCAGCCGAAGTGCCCAATCATTGCGGCGCCGATGGCCGACGTGATGTGGTCGTAGCCGGGGGCGACGTCCGTGGTCAACGGGCCCAACGTATAAAACGGCGCTTCATGACAGTACTCGAGCTGCTTGTCCATGTTCTCTTGGATCAGCTGCATCGGCACGTGCCCCGGGCCCTCGATCATCACCTGGACGTCGTGCCGCCACGCGATTTTGGTGAGCTCGCCGAGTGTCTTGAGTTCGGCGAACTGAGCCTCATCGTTCGCGTCTGCAATCGAACCGGGGCGCAGGCCGTCCCCGAGTGAGAACGAGATGTCGTAGCGCTTCATCAGCTCGCAGATCCGCTCGAACTCGGTGTACAAGAAGTTCTCTCGGTGGTGCGCCAGGCACCACTTGGCCATGATCGATCCACCGCGGGAGACGATGCCGGTGACCCGATGACGCGTGAGTGGCACGTGATGGAGCAAGAGTCCCGCGTGGATGGTGAAGTAGTCCACGCCTTGTTCGGCCTGTTCCTCCAACGTCTCGAGAAAGATATCGATGTTGAGTTCCTCAACCCGGCCCTTGACCTTCTCGAGCGCCTGGTAGATGGGCACCGTGCCCACGGGCACAGCTGAGTTGCGGATGACCCACTCTCGAGTTTCGTGAATTCGTTTGCCGGTCGACAGGTCCATGATGGTGTCGGCGCCCCAGCGCGTGGCCCAGGCGAGTTTCTCGACCTCGGCCTCGATGGAGGAGCTGATCGCGGAGTTGCCGATGTTCGCGTTGACCTTCACCAAGAAGTTGCGACCGATGATCATCGGCTCGAGTTCGGGATGTTTGATGTTCGCGGGGATGATGGCCCGTCCGCGGGCGATCTCCGAGCGCACGAACTCTGGCTCGACGTTTTCCCGCAGCGCGACGAATCGCATCTCCTCCGTGATCTGGCCCAGGCGGGCGTAGTGCAACTGCGACAGGTTGCCGTCACTTTCCGCGACACGACGCTCGACCCAACGGGCCCGTAGTTTGGGTAAGCCGTCGCGTGGGTCATGGCCCTGCGGACCAGTGGTGTCGTAGACGTCGATGTGGTCGTCCCCTCCGTTGACAGCGATACGGCGGACCGGCACGCCAAGCTCGCCTTGTTGAACCTTCTCAGAACACGGAAAACTCTCTCCGAGTGGTGGCAACTTCGGCACCGGCTGCGTGTCGGCGTCGGTGAGCGTGAGGCGAGGGGATGGCTGTTTCGTATCCTGCACGATGATCCTTGGTGCACGGCGAGACGCCGGGCGGAGGGAACCTTACCCGACGGGCGCTGGCTCGGCATCCGAACTCCGGCCCCGCCGGACGCCGGGATCGTCGCCGCGATTCGTGGCTGCCGGTCGTGGCAGTCAGACGCAAGCGCGTGGCCGGTCCCCCGCTGGTCGCGGCGTTGCGGCGGCAGTGGCGGAAGCGTGGCGCCGCGGCGAGCACGGTACGGCGGGGCCCGCAGGCGCTGGGGGCCCCCGCGACGGATCGCGTTCGGACGGTGGTCTACGCCGGCGGGGGCTCGCCGGTGCCGTCGTGATCGCGCAGCCAGTCCGCGAGGGTGCTACGCGCGACGTTGAGGCGTTTCGCCGCCTTGCGCACGCTGCCCTCACGCGTGACCACGGCTTGGAGCAAGTGACGACGCATGCTGATGTAGCTGCCGCGGGGTACCCGGATCTCGTCGGTCGGGCGGGGTGCCACGGGTCGGTCCTGGGCTGGGAACAAGTCAATCGCGCTGACAGAACCGTGGGCCAAGGCAGCGGCCCGTCGCACCCGGTTTTTCAATTCGCGCACGTTCCCTGGCCAGTTGTGATTCCGTGCCGCCGTGACCGCGGCGGGGCTGAGTTGCACGGAGATGCCGGTCTCGTCGTACACCTCGCGGAGGAAAACGTTTGCCAGCGGCTCGATGGCGGCGAGTCGCCGGCGTAACGGGGGCAGTTCGACGACCAGTACGCACAGCCGATAGATGAAGTCTTGGCGCAGCGAGCCAGCCTCGGCCATACTCTCCAGATCCCGGTGGGTGGCCGCGACGATACGCACGTCGCTGCAAAGCTCGCGTTCGGCTCCCACGGGCAGATAGCGGCCGGTCTCGAGGACCCGCAGGAGCTTGGCTTGGAGGGCGAGGGGAAGTTCGGCGACTTCGTCGAGAAACAAGGTGCCGCCGGAGGCGCGCTCGAACGCGCCGGCGTGGTCGCGCATCGCCCCCGTAAACGCACCGCGACGATGACCGAACAGTTCGCTTTCGGCCAACGATGAACTGATTGCTGCACAGTTGATCGCCACCAACGGGCCCCCGCTACGGATCGATCGCTTGTGCAGTCGCGTGGCCGCGAGTTCTTTGCCCGTGCCGGTCTCGCCCCGGATCAACACTGGGTACGGGAGCCCGGCGAAGCGGTCGAGTCGTTGCATGGCCGTGGCGAAGGGATCGGCGCCGACGTAGGTGTCGAGCCGCGGTTGGGTCACCATGACGCGGGGCGACGGCGCGGCGTCGCAAGCTCGGTTGACGGGCTTCGGGTGGTCGGGCCGCTTTGAAGCGTGTGCCTGCAGACTTTCGAATCGCTCGGGAACCATCGGCTCCCCAGTCGACCGTGAGGAGACGGCGTTGCGCCGACTTTCCACAAAGGCCCGGATGGGAGAACGGCAACTTAGGGGCCCTGGCCGATCCAAGCGCCTCCGTGCTCGTCAACCTCGCGCTTCCAGATCGGCACGTTGGCCTTGAGTGCTTCAATGGCTTCACGGCAGAGCGAGAACGCTTCGGCGCGGTGAGGCGCACTCGCGGCGATCATGACCGCAGCCTCGCCGATCTCGAGTCGTCCGATCCGATGGTGAATACACACTCGCACGCCGATGTGTCGCTGTTCCAAGGCCCTGGCAATGCTCTCCATCTCCCGCACGGCCATCGGGGCGTAGGCTTCGTATTCGAGGTACTCAACGACCTTGCCTCGGCTGTGGCGGCGGACGTTGCCCACGAACGAGGTGACACCGCCGGCGTCCGCGTGCTCGACCGCCGCGAGCACCTGGCCGAGCTCGAGGGGCTTGTCGGTGAGTCGACAGTGATCCGCGCGAAGCTCCGTACCATCGTGACCACCGCTGACCGGGGGAATCACCGCCACCTCCGCGTCGGGCGGGACGGGGGTGTTGTCGTCAGCAAACTCGCAGTTGACGGCGAATCGACACGCCTCCAAGGGGCCGGCCAGCTCCGGGACTTCGCGGGCCAGGTGCCCACGTAGCTGTGCGACCGTTGCCCCTGACGGCAGTTGGATGTTCAGTTGATCGGTGCCGGCGCGTTGACGCAGGCCAGCAAACAGCATCAAGCGGACGTTCACGACGGTTCTCCGCGAGGCACAGTATCACGCGCCAGGCCCCTAGTCAGATCGGGAACTGGATCGCAACTTTGTGGTCCGATCGACTCGCGCCGCCGACCCGTCCCTCGATTTTGCGGCCGGTGAAGGCCCGATCGTATTGTCGCGGCGGCTCGCAACCGTGGTGCACGCGAGGTGCACCGGGTCTCGCCGACTCGTTTCCGATGCCTCCTACGACTCGTGTTCGACCGCCCGACGCTTCCGTTCCGGATCTAGGTTCCACTGCCGACTCTCCCCCGGGGTCGGACTCGAGCCGGACGGACGGCCATCCGGCCGTGACCACCGCGCCGTATCTGGCGCACGACCGGGGCGCGCTGGAACCACCGCAAGACGAGCTTGCTCGGCGTCTCAACGCGCATCTCGGGCACGGGCGGGCGCGCGTGGTCTTCACCGACAACGTGCACACGATGCTGTCTGTCAAACGCCGGGGTGGAGAGTTCGTGTTTCGCGCGCACCATCTGTTTGCCGACGCTCCCTCGCCGATCGTGCGCGCCATGGTTGACTACGCGGAGCGGCACGACGCCGCCGCGTCGGAGCGGTTGCGGGACTTCGTCGACGAGCACGACGCGAAGATCCGCACCTCGAAGCCCCGAGCGATGCAGGCTCGGGGTCAACAGCACGACCTGGACGCCATCTTCGACGAGCTCAACGAGCAGTACTTCCAGGGCACGATCGCGGCTCAGATCACCTGGGGGGCGCGGACGAGGCGTTCGGCCTCGTTTCATTCGGTGCGCCTCGGCAGCTATACGGTGGAGGACCGCCTGATTCGCATCCACCCGGTGCTGGATCAACCGGCCGTCCCTCGCTACTTCGTCGCGTGGATTGTCTATCACGAGATGCTGCACCAGGTGCACGAGATGCCGATTGTCGACGGCCGTCGAGTGCACCATACGAAAGCATTTCGCCGGGATGAGGCCAAGTACGAGCACTACACGGCCGCCGTGTTGTGGGAGCGGGCCCAATTGCCGCATTTGCTGGGTGGCTGAAATCGGGGCTCAGTGGGTCGGGGGCTCCGTTCGCAACGCGGCCGCGACCCCGATCTCAGCACTCGGGCGTCCCCCCAATCCGGGGTCGGCCCGGCTTGCGCCTGGTCTGGATGTCGTGGTGTCCGGCGGGCGCGACCGTAGCCGCTCGGGGCGTGGCCATCACGTCGTCGGTACGGGCGACTCGCCCTCGGGCGTTCGCAGCGGGAGATCAGGTAGACCGGCTCGCAAGCCCTGGGTTTTGGCCGGTTTCTCTCGCTGGGTTGGACGGGCTGGGAGGCTCCAACGTGCGTCACACCACGCTCTTCCGATCGCGCAGAGGTCCGCTTCCCCCCGCGGCCGGCGGGGTTTCCCGCGGGGGGCCCAGCGGCACTGCGGTCGCGCCGGCGCGTCGCCAAACCGCGGTCAGTTGCCGCTGAGGGTTCAACTGCCGGCGTGGCGCTCGGTTCGAGCGTGAGACGTGGGGCTCGTTCGGAGGACTTCCCGCAGGGGCTCTAGTAGACTCCCGGCCACATGGCCACCGTCCGTCGACGAGACGCGCTCGAGTACCACCGCGGTCAACGACCCGGCAAGATTCAAGTAGTTGCCACCAAGGCACTCACGAGCCAACGAGACCTGTCCCTGGCGTACAGCCCGGGGGTCGCCGAACCCTGCCTCGAGATCCACAAGGATCCCGGGGCCGCCTACGCGTACACGGCGCGCGGGAATCTTGTGGCGGTCATCACCAACGGAACCGCGGTACTCGGCCTCGGTGACATCGGTCCGCTCGCGAGCAAGCCCGTCATGGAGGGAAAGGGGGTCCTGTTCAAGAAATTCGCGGACATCGACGTGTTCGACCTCGAGCTCGACGCGAAGGACCCCGACCGCTTCGTCGACTGCGTGTGCGCGCTTGCGCCGACGTTCGGCGGGATCAACCTGGAAGACGTGAAGGCGCCCGAGTGCTTCTACATCGAGTCCGAGCTCCGCAAGCGGCTCGACATCCCGGTCTTTCACGATGACCAACACGGGACTGCGATCATCAGCGGCGCGGCGTTGCTCAACGCGGTCGAGTTGCAGGGCAAGAAACTCTCGGAGCTGCGCATGGTGGTGTCGGGGGCGGGGGCCTCCGCGGTCGCATGCACCCGGTTCTACTGCCGGTTGGGCATCTCCATCGAGAACGTGCTGATGTGTGACTCCAAGGGGGTGTTGCACCATGAGCGGACCGATCTCAACGAGGAGAAGCGAGAGTTCGCGCGGCGTACCAATGCCCGCACGCTGAGTGAGGCGCTCGTCGGCGCCGATCTGTTCTTGGGACTTTCCCGCGGCGGGCTCGTGGACGCGGCGATGGTCTCGACGATGGCCGAGCGGCCCATTGTTTTCGCGCTGGCCAACCCCGACCCGGAGATCGGCTACGACGAGGCGAAGGGGGCCGCGCCCAACGCGGTTGTTGCGACGGGGCGCAGCGATTTTCCCAACCAGGTCAACAACGTTTTGGGCTTTCCGGGCATCTTTCGTGGGGCGTTGGATGTGCGCGCGAAGACGGTCAACGAGGCCATGAAGATCGCGGCCGCGCGGGCGCTGGCGGAGCTCACTCGCAAGGACGTCCCGCAGGTGGTCAATCGCGCCTACGGCGAAGAATTCCGGTTTGGGCCGGACTACATTATCCCCAAACCATTCGATCCGCGGGTCGTGCAGTGGGTCGCCCCGGCCGTCGCCCAGGCCGCGGCGGAGTCCGGTGTTGCGCGAGAGCCGGTCGAGCTCGACGAGTACCGCCAGCGACTGAGCGGGCTGACCGGCGGATCAACCGCAATCATGCGCAAGTTCGTGACGCGAGCCCAACGTGCGCCGCAGCGGATCTTGTTTCCAGAGTCGCATGACGCCCGCATTCTCAAGGCTTGCACGATCCTCGTGGACGAGGGGATCGCCGAACCGGTGTTGTTGGGTTCGCGTGAACGGATCATCAAAGATGTCCAAAAACACGACCTTGAACTCGATCTCGACCGCGTGAGCATCGTCGAACCGGCGCGAGACCCCCGGTTCTCCGACTTCGTGGCCAAGTATCACGTCCAGCGTCAACGCAAAGGCGTCGACGAGATCGCGGCTCGGGAGACCATGCGGCGGCGTACACCGTTCGGCATGATGATGGTGGCCGAGGGGTTCGCCGACGGGATCGTGACGGGCATGTGCCACTCCTACCCCGACTCGATTCGCCCGGCGCTGTCCATCATCGGTCTTGCCCCCGGCGGGCGGCGGACTGCGGGGATGTACCTGATGCTGCATCGCCGGGGCATGCTGTTTTTCGCCGACACGACGGTCAATGTGTCGACCTCCGCCGACGTGTTGGCTGACGTGGCCGAAATGGTGGCCGACGCCGCCTCGACGACCTTCGAGATCCACCCTCGCGTGGCCTTTCTCAGCTACGGCAATTTCGGCTCGGCCCGCACGGCAGGCGCCGAGGGGGTGCGCCGGGCGGTGGAGCAGTTGCACCGTCGTCGCCCCGACCTCGAGGTTGAAGGTGAATTGCAGGCCAACGTTGCGGTCGACTACGCCCTCCAGAAACGCAACCATCCGTTTACTCGACTTACCGGACCCGCAAACGTGCTGATCTTCCCCAATCTCGAGGCGGGCAATGCCGCCTACAAGCTCATGCGCGAGCTGGGGGAGGTGCCTGCCGTCGGCCCCGTGCTGTTGGGCATGGACAAACCGGTCACCGTACTCGAGCGAGATTGCTCGGTCGACAACGTCGTGCAAATGACTGCCCTGACGGTAGTCCAAGCCCAACTTCGGAGCCGCGAGCGCGCACGTGCCGGTTTTTGAGGTTCAGAAAGAACGAACGTGACAAGCAGTGTGAGGAAACCGTTCAAAATCGTCGGCGCGGGGGTATCGCTGCCCGACAAGGTGTTGACCAATGCGGATCTCGAGAAGATGGTCAACACCAGCGACGAATGGATCGTCGAGCGTACCGGCATTCGTGAACGTCGTATTGTGGAGAGCGATGTGGCCACCTCCGATCTTGCGGCGGGGGCCCTTGCGCAAGCGTGCGGCGATGCGGGACTCAGCGTCCGCGACCTCGACACGATCATCGTCGCCACGTCCACGCCCGACACGGTGTTTCCGTCCACGGCTTGTTGGACGCAACGCAAGCTCGGCATCAAGGGCGCGGCCGCGTTCGATGTGAGCGCCGGCTGTACCGGGTGGATGTACGCCCTTGAGCTGGGGGTGGCTTTGCTGATGGCGGGCACGTCGCGGCGCGTCGGTGTGTGCGGGGCCGAGGTGATGAGCCGCGTGATCGATTGGACGGATCGCAGCACGTGCGTGTTGTTTGGCGACGGAGCCGGCGCCACCATCATCGAAAAGGGCGACGGGAGCACCGGGATTTTGGCGTCGAACTGGGGGGCCGATGGCAACCTCGCACCGATCCTCTATCAGCCCGCCGGGGGGACCCAAAAGCCGGCTACGGCGGAGACCGTGGCGGCGCGCGAGCACGCGGTCTACATGGAGGGCAACGCGGTGTTTCGCCATGCCGTCCGCGCGATGAGCCGCGCGGCCTCACTCGCACTGGACGACGCGGGTCTCGGACCTGACGCCGTGGATCTGCTCATCCCGCATCAGGCCAACATCCGCATCATGGAAGCCACGCGTCAGCGGTGTGGCGTGTCTTCCGATCGGTTGTTCGGCATCGTGGATCGCTACGGCAACATGTCGGCCGCGTCGGTTCCCGTGGCGTTGCACCACGCTCGCCGCGATGGTCGACTGGCGGACGGAAGCGCGCTGGCCGTGACCGCGTTCGGCACCGGTCTCACCTGGGCCGGGTCGGTGATTCGCATGTAGCATCGATGGGGAGGCCGATAGATGATCGAGTGTATTTTCTGCAAGTTGATCGCCGGCGAGCTGCCGTGTCATCGAGTCGGTGAGAACGAGTACGCCTTCGCGTTCCTGGACATCCATCCGCTAGTGGACGGCCACACGATGGTGGTGCCCAAGCGTCACCACGCCCAACTCGAGTCGCTTGCCGATGAGGAAGTGGCGGGCGTGATGTCGCTCGCGCGGGACGTGAGCGCGGCGTTGCGGGGGGCGATGGCGGCGGAGGCGGCGGCCATCGGGATCAACAACGGGTCCGCGGCGGGGCAGCTCGTGGACCATGTTCATGTGCACATCATTCCACGTTTCGCGGACGATCGAGGGGGGAGCGTGCACGCGATTGTGCGCTCGCGGACGGCGGCGGCGCTGCCGGAGGTGGCGGCGAAACTCGCCGCGCAGCTCGACCGCAGCCGGTCCTAGCTCGGGTGGCCCGCTCCGGGGCGCGGCCGGGTCGGCCGCCGCGGCCGCGGTTTACACGAGAACGGCCGGCGGAATATAAGCTCGCGTTCGTGGCCGCGATCTATCGTCTCAAGACACACGTCGACTTCTCCTCCGCGCACCAGCTTCGCGGGTACGACGGCCCTTGCGCCCGCCTTCACGGCCACAACTACCGGTTGGAGGTCGAAGTCGAAGCCAACGGACTCGACGACATCGGCCTCGCCGTGGACTTTCGGACCATCCGTGAGGCGGCGCGTGAGCACGTCGCCGACTTGGATCACCGCAACCTCAATGAGATTCCCCCGTTCGACGAACTCAATCCCACCGCCGAAAACCTCGCGATGGTGCTGTACCGGCGCTTGTCGGCCACGCTAGACAGTGAACGCGTGTGGGTGGCTGCGGTGACCATTTCCGAAACCGATCGATCGTCGGTTCGGTACAGTGAGCGCTAGCCGCTGCTTCAAGCGCCCGAGCGCGGCGGGGGTCGAGCGGCGAAATCGTTCGCAGAGTTGAGCCGTCGGCCGGCTGAGCGACCATCGACTCCAGTGCCGCGCCACGCCCCGGGAGGGGCGCAACGACCTTCTAGCGCGGGGCTCGACGGATCCCGTTGTCCTCGACCACAAGTGCTAGAGCCCCCTTTTGTGTCCGGTTGCGCGGGGCCCGGGCGACGATTCGCTAATCGTGGGCTTCAGCCGCTATCCTTGGTCCGTCACGAGCCCCGATGACGAGCGCCAAGCCTGCAAAAAAGACATCTAAGAAAGCTTCCGGACCGAAGAAACCACGTGCCGACTCGACCGAGGCCGCGCAGATTCTCACGAGTCGTGAACCCGTCGCCGCATGGGCCGAGTTTCGCGCGAGGTACGGACAGATTCAGGTCCGCAGCTTGGATCTCAATGAGAGGGACCTGGCTGGCATCGATTTGTCCGGGGTGGATCTGGGCAACGCTAAACTCAAAGGGGCGAATCTATCGGGGGCGAATCTATCCGGGGCGACGTTGCGCAAGGCGGATCTGTCCGGGGCGGTGGTTCGCGAGGCCAATCTTCGGGGCACGAACTTGGTGGACTCCACGTTGGTCCGGGTGGATTTTCAAGGGGCTGACCTGCGAGAAGCCAACCTGGGCGCCTCCAAACTCATCGATCTCGATCACAACGCCGCCGCCGGACCCTCGCTCGAGGGAGCCAATCTGGGTCAGGCCGACCTGCGAGCCGCCATTCTCAGTGGCACCCGCATCAACGGGGCAAACTTCGAGGACGCCAAGCTGGCCGGGCTGGTGATGCGGCGCGCCGCTGCCCACGGCCTTGATTGGTCCAGGCGAGATCTTACCGCGGCAGAACTGGTGGGCTCGAGGCTCGAGGAGGTCGACTTGCAGGGAGCCGTGCTCAACGGGGCGGATCTCGAGTCGACGCATCTGACCGACGTGACGCTCGGCCAGGCTAAGCTCCTCAAAATCAAAGGCGACTACGCGCAGTTTCGCCGTTGCGCCCTCGTCGACTGCGACTTCTCCGGGGCTTCGCTGAAGGCCGCGATGTTCTTCTCGTGCGACTTACAGCGGGCGCGCTTCATCGAGGCGGGCATGCGCCAGTGCTACTTGTCCAAACAGCTCATCGAGGCCGACCTCACCGCGGCCGATCTGCGTTGGGCCCAGATGACCGGGGCGTCCGCCCAGCGGATTGTTTTGGTGAACGCGGATCTGCGGAACGCCGATCTCAATGGCGCCGAGCTGCAGCACGCGAGTTTCGCCGGGGCCGACTTACGCGCCGCCTCGCTGCAACTCGCCCTGCTCAGCGGCGCCGAGCTGGCCGGCGTCAACCACGACGCTTCGACGGTTTGGCCCAAGCAAATCGATCAAGCCGAGCTGCGGCGCCGGGTCGCACCGGACGAACCACCCGACGACTCGTCGGACGACTCGTCGGACGACTCGTCGGACGAGGACTGACTGCTTCTCGGCTGCGGGCGGCGGGTTTCGCGGTCGACTTGGCGGCTGGCGGCGCACGCGAGACCCTGCCGGGACCCTGCCGGGACCCTGCCGGGACCGGACCCGGCCGGGACCCTGCCGGGACCCTGCCGGGGCTCTGGGATGGTGGCGACCCCTACGCCGCGCCGCCGCGCCGCCGCGCCGCCGCGCCGCCGCCGTGAGGGCGCGGGTCATCCAGCAGCTTGACTCGGTCGCCGCAAACGTCCATGTTTCCCCGCCCCACTCAAGGTTCGTCATGTCCCAGGTATGCCAAGTCACCGGAAAGCGCCCGCAGACGGGCATGAACGTGTCGCACTCGCACATTCGCACCAAGCGACGCAGTCTGCCGAACCTGCACAGCAAGCGTTTTTGGGTCGCGAGTGAAAACCGCTGGGTGCGGTTGCGCGTGAGCAGTCACGGACTGCGCATCATCGACAAGCGGGGGATCGACGCGGTGCTGTCCGACATCCGATCCCGCGGCGAGAAGGTCTAGAGAGCCAAGGACCGGTTCGCGGCCTGAGCCGCCGGTGTCGGATCGGCGCGCCAGTGACGAGCGCTCGGCTAGCCGGACTTGAGCACGAACCGATACATCCCCGGTGGGGCTTCCCGGTCGCTTGGCCAGTCCAGACGGCACAGCGGCGCGAGCAAGTTGACCAGCCCGGCGACCCACTTTCGCTTGATGTCGCTGCGGTCGGTGCTGCCGAGCTTGGCGGTCATCTCGACGAGGTAGGGCAGCACGGGCGTCAGCCCGATGTCCCACGCTTGGATCACCGGTTTCGACAGATACCGCCGACAGTTGTGGACAGCGAGTCCGCAGGCGGCGAACAACTCGGCCCACTCGTCGAACGAGCGGCAGTAGTGGCTGAGCTGGTTGCGGCCCCGATCGAGCCGCAGCAGCGCCTGCCATCCGGACGCCGATGCCGTCTCACGCAGTTGTTCGAGCACGGAGTACTCACGAAACGTCTCGCTTGGCACTTGCACCACGAGCTGACCGTCGGGACGCAGCCACCGAGCGGCTTGGCGCAACGTCTCCGGGAAGTCTAGCGACCAGCGCAGCAAGTTGCAGTAGATGGCGGCGAAACGGCCGGTATCGAAGCTCGGCGGTTCCTGGTCGAGCGCGATCACTTGATCGTATAGCCCCAGGACGCGAGCCTTCGCTGCGAGAGCGGCACTGCAATCGACGCCGATCGCGATACGGAATTGCGGTTCGTGCACCCGCCGAGGGACGGGGACCCGCGACCAGTCGAGCGGATCGCCGTCGCGCCGCACGGGGGGGAGGCGCTCGGGTTGCATGTACGCGTCAAAATCCGCCGCGAAACGTCCACCGGCTCGCAGAAAACTGGCATATCCGTCGCCGCAGCCCAGCTCAAGCATCGGACCGCTGAACTCGACGTCACGGAGCGTGAGGGCCTCGATCGCGTGGGACAGCGCGGTGGTCGGGCGCAACCAGTACAGGCGCAGGAACGCCTCGAGCATCGCTCGATCGGGGTCGAGTTCAGCGTCGATAGCGCGAGGTTCCAGCGAGTCGATGGCGGAGGTCTGCACCGGAGGGGTTCTAGTTACGTAGCGTCGATTCGCGGCGACGCAAAGGCAGACGGCCAGATCGGCGCGACCGAATCGAGCCGAGTGCTCCTCGTGCTCGCGCGACGGGGCGCCGCCAGCCGACTCGAGGGCGCCGCCCGGTGAGGGACCGATGCGCCCGCTCGGTGCGGGTCGAGGCTCGAGTGGGCCGGTGTTGCTCCGCTTGAATCGCCACTGAGAAGCGGCGACCCTGGTTCGACATGTCGCCAGACCAGGGATCGCGCGCCTCGGGAGTCGTCGCCACCGCGCTGCGATGGATTGAAGTGGCCGGCAACCGTTTGCCGCATCCCGGCACGCTGTTCGCCATGATGGCGGTGCTCACCGTGTTGATGTCCCAGGTGTTCGCCGCCCTCGATGTGGCGGTGCAGCACCCGAGCACCGACGAGACGATCCGCTGCGTCAACCTCCTCAGCGTCGACGGGTTGCACCGGATCCTGACGGACATGGTGGTCAACTTCACCGGCTTTGCCCCGTTGGGCACGGTGTTGGTGGCGATGTTGGGGATCGGAATTGCCGAGCACAGCGGCCTGATCGGGGCGGCGCTGCGGTTGTTGGTCCTACGGGCGCCTCGCGGTCTGCTCACGTTCACCCTGGTGTTCGCTGGTGTGCTTTCCAACGCGGCCAGCGAGATCGGCTACGTGCTGCTGGTGCCCCTTGGGGCCGTGATCTTTCGCGCCGTGGGTCGTCACCCGATCGCCGGTCTCGCGGCGACGTTCGCCGGCGTGTCGGGGGGGTACAGCGCCAATCTCGTCATCGGTACGGTCGATCCGTTGCTGGCGGGGCTGTCGACCGAGGCGGCGCACATCATCGACTCCGAGTACGAAGTCAACTCACTCGCCAACTACTACTTCATGTTGGCGTCGACGTTCCTCATCGCGGGCGCGGGGACGTGGACCACCGAGAAGCTTGTTGTCCCCCGCCTCGGGGTCTACAACGGAGGCGACGACGCCGAGGCGGCGTCGAGTCTGCAAGAGCTCAGCTCGCTCGAAAAGCGCGGCTTGGTGTACGCTGGCGTGACATTGCTGGTGAGCTTCGCCCTGATCGGCTGGGGTGTCAGCGCGGCCGAGCTCGTCGCGTTCAAGCCCAACGGTGAGCTCAGTGCGAGTTCTCCACTGCTCAAAGGGGTTGTGGCGTTGGTGTTCCTATTGGCGGCCGTCGCTGCGATCGCGTACGGGGTGGGGGCACGGACGATCACGAGTGACGCCGACGTGCTTGCGGGCATGGGCAAAGCGATTTCCGGACTGGGCACCTACGTCGCGTTGGTGTTTTTCGCCGCGCAGTTCGTGGCCTACTTCAAATGGACCAATCTCGGGTTGATCTTTGCGGTTAAGGGGGCCGAGGCGTTGGCGACGTTCCGCGACCTTCCGGTGGCGTTGATGGTTGCATTTATTGTGGTGACTGCCGCGATGAATCTGGTGATGGGCAGCGCGTCGGCGAAATGGTCAATCATGGCGCCGATTTTTGTGCCAATGTTTATGGTGCTCGGAATCAGTCCGGAATTTACTCAGGTCGCGTACCGGATCGGCGACAGTACGACCAACATCGTCTCGCCGATGATGTCGTACTTTGCGCTGATCGTGGCGTTCTTCGAGCGCTACGACAAGCGGGCGGGGATCGGCACCGTGACCGCGACGATGCTCCCGTATTCGGTGGTGTTTCTCGTTGGCTGGAGCATCTTGCTCGTGGTCTGGACCGCGCTGAAGTGGCCGTTGGGCCCCGGTGCCGGTTTGACGTACCCCTAGCGGACTCGGCGACTCGCGTGGATAGTCTAACGCAGGCGGCTTTGGGGGCCGCCGCCGTGATGGCCCTGGGTCCACGTCGGCTGGGTCCGGGGCGATGGATGGCGGGGGCACTCGGCGGGCTCGCGGCCGACCTCGACATGCTGTTCGAGGCCGCCGCCGATCCGCTCTTGGGGCTGAGATTTCATCGTCACTTCACCCACGCCCTGGCGTTCATTCCGCTGGGCGGACTGGTGGCTGCGTTGCCTCTGCTGGTGCGCGCCACGGCGCGGAAGCACGCGAAATGGCTCGTGGTGGCCACCACGGTCGGCTACGCTACCCACGCTCCGTTGGACGCGTTGACGAGCTACGGCACCGTGCTCGCCTGGCCCTGGTCCGAGCGCCGATTCGCACTGGACTGGCTGTCGATCGTCGATCCGTTGGTGACCCTCGCCCTGATCATCGGCGTCGTGCTGTCAGTGCGACGCGACTCGGTGCGACCGGCTCGCGCGGCCTTGCTCGCGGTCTTGGCCTATGTCGCCGTGGGGGCGGGGCAACATCATCGGGCCCGCCAGGCCGTGGAGGAACTCGCACGGTCTCGCGCGCAGGTTCCCCAGCGCGTTCGCGTGTTCCCGTTGGTGATGTCCAACATGCGTTGGCGTGGATTGTACGAGTACGACGGTCGCGTGTACGCGGCCGCCGTCACGGCCCCGTGGTGGGGTGAGGCCACGGTGGACGCCGGCGGGAGCACCGAGCTGTTTGCGTCTGCGCAGTGGCCGGCCGCACTGCAGGATGCTGATTGTGTCCGCGAGGCACTCACGCTGTACACATGGTTCGCAGACGGCTGGCTCGCCTCCCTGCCGGACCAACCCCACTCGATCGGCGACGTCCGTTACTCGCGATCACCCGCCGCATTTGAGCCGATGTGGGCCCTGCGATTCGATGCGCGGGCCCGCGAATGCGTCGAGCTGGTGCCCATGCGGCCAACGGTTGGGGAGGTTTGGCGGAGCTTGCGACGCGAGTAACCGGGCGTCGGCGAGGCGCCTGGCGGTGGACCGGAGAGCCCGATCGCAGTGGAGTCGTCGGCCCGCGCCCGTGGCACGTCGAACCTTGCCGTATACTCGTGGCTCGGCGGCGGGTCATCGGTCGCCGCCGTTCATCGACCCCGGTCCGAGCGCTGGGGCAGGGGACCCATGCAACTCGCGCACATGACCTGGCCGGAAGTCGAACGCTACCTCGAAGCGCACGACGGCATTATCATTCCCACCGGCTCGACGGAGCAGCACGGTCCCATGGGGCTGATCGGGACCGATCATCTGTGCCCAGAGGCCATCGCCCACGCCGTGGCGCGTGACGACGAGGTCGTGATCGGCCCGTCGATCACGGTCGGCATGGCACAGCACCACCTCGCGTTCCCCGGCACGATATCGCTGCGGCCCGCGACGTTGATCTCCGTGATTCGGGACACGGTCATGTCGCTAAGCCGCCACGGGTTTCGCCATATCTACTTTCTCAACGGCCACGGCGGCAACGTCCCGACCGTGCAAGCGGCGTTTTCAGAGATCTACGCGGACAGCACCCACGCCGCCTCGAACCTGCGAGGCGAGGGTCCGCCGCGGTGCCGTCTCGCCAACTGGTTCACGTTGCCCGACGTCGCCGCATTGGCTCGTGAGCTCTACGGTGACGCCGAGGGTCAGCATGCGACCCCGTCAGAGGTATCGGTCACGCAGTTCGCCTGTCCGGAGCACATCAAGTCGGCGGCGCTGCCTCCGTCGACGCTCCATTCGAGTTTTCCGACCGATGCCGATGATTTTCGTCGGGCCTACCCCGACGGGAGGATGGGCTCCGACTCGAGTTTGGCCACCCCCGACCACGGGCGGCGCTTTGTCGAGGTTGCAAGCCGAGCGGTCAAAGCCGACTTCGCCCGGTTTTGCCGGACTTGAGGCCAAGCGCGGTTCCGACTGGGCCGCGGGCGGGTCGGAGGAACCCACCACCCTCGCGGTGCGGCGCCACCTCGTCGGCCAAACGGCTCGCGCCCGTGGCGAGTCGACCGGGTGCGTCCGGCGGACGTTGCGGGAAGCATCGTTGAGCGTCTGGCCGAGGGTCCGCCGGGCGTTTCGATCGGCGGGCCCGAGCTGAGCTCCGATTGAAGCCTCCGATTGAAGCCACGGTACGTGCCATCGGCCGTACACGAGTGTCGCGCGGGCGGCTGCGGACAGTCGACCAGCTCAAGCCGTTCGCGGCGCAACCGGGCGGCCGCCGTCAAGCTGGTGGTCGACCGCCTCGAGCAACTCCTCGAGCGAGATCGGCTTTTCGAGAAACAGATTGGCGATCGACGACGCGAATCCCTGTGCCCCCGCGGTGACGGGGCCCCCACTACAAAATACGAACCGCTGCGCGATATTGGGGTGGCGTTCGAGCACCTGACGGTACAGCGTGGCCCCGTCGACGTCCGGCATCATCAAGTCGCAGATGACGATGTCAAACGCAGTATCACGTTCGAGCAACGCACGAGCTTTGCGAGCATTGTCCACGGTGACGACGTCGTGATACGGCGAAAGCATGCGTTGGTAGGCCGTGCAGATCAGCCGTTCGTCATCGACGACCAACACCCGGGCGCGTCGCGTGGCCGGACGCAGGCGACCGCGGCGACGGGAGGACCCATGCGGGCTGCCTTCGCTGCCGCCCAGTGCCTCGAGGTTGCGACGGGCGGCTCGCAGCGCCCGCGTACAGTTGTCAATGATGCCGACGGTATCCGCCGCTTCTTCCAGCTCGAAGTCGGAGAAGACTTGGGCGATGCGGCGAGTCAGCGGCGAGTCAGCTTCGTGGTGCAAAATGGACCGAATCTCGGCCAGCCCCGTACGAAGCTTGGTCCCGTGGCGCTGCAGTACCACGAGGTTGGCTTGGGCCGCGGCGGCGGCGAATCGGACCTCTTGCACGAGTTCCGTAGCGGGAGAGCTCGACGGTGAAGCGGACATAAGGCGGGTGATCGGTACGGGGAAGCGGGTGCTGACCCGTTCTCGAGCGTTCGCATTGTTGTATCTCGGTCGGACGAGAACAGGTGCAGGATCGCTCGGCATTGACCCAACTGACCCGCCGTCGACGTTGGCGGCGATCGGAAACGCGCAAGTGCGGCTCCGGTCTGGCGCGTGAATTTGCACCAAGTCGATTTCCAGTGGCGTCGAAGGTGCGGGTACGGCTCCGCAAATGGCCGATCCATCGCTCGCCTGGCGATCGGTCGATTTCTAGCTAGACAGCAATTCTCAGGGCGGACTCGAGCCGACCCGACGCCATTGTCGCCAGCAACCAGCAGATCCAATACGGGACACATGGGCTGGCTGTCTCGTGGACAGCGTCGGCCGGGCGGCCCTCCACCTGCGCTACGGGAGCCAACCGAGCGGGTCGTGGACGGCGACCGCGTCCGCGCGGATGCGTCCGGTGGTCTGTGAGGCGATCGCTGCGCGGGTGGCCTGGAGCAAGGTAGGTGGAATTCGCACCAGGTGTTCGGCGCCTTGGAGCACGACGCCGCCGGTGAGCCAGTCTTTGCGAACCCGGCGAATATTGCGAAACGCGACACGGTCGGCGTTTCCGCTGGCCGTGACGACGATCACGCTCGAGTCCGTGACCATCACGCTGCGACGGGCGGTGTACTCGCGCAGCAACACCAAGGCGACGGGGGAAAACAACACCGCTAAGGGCTTGCCGAGCTCTGCCCAGGGCTGACTCCACAGTCCGGGCGCGAAGAACGTGACGACCAGCAACAGCACGGTGGCCGCGGCGAACGTGATCAGGACTGGGCGCCACGACAAGTGTTCTTTGCGATCCCACCAGACGAGCGGTTCGCCCGGCCCGAGTTGGGCGGCTAGCTCGAGCGGGAGGGTTCCCCGGGCGGCGGGCGGCGCCGGAGGAGCGACGCGGGTCGAGCTGGGAGCAGCGGGGGAGCCCGGCGCCTGGCCCGGTTTCTCGGACGACGCACCTTTGATCAAACGCAGGGTCATCGCAGCTCATCCGTGCGGATGCCCGCTCGTCGCAGGAAGTGGTCACACAACACCAGGGCCGTCATCGCCTCAACCATGGGGACCGCTCGCGGCAAGACACACGGATCGTGCCGACCCTTCGCGGGGCGGAACCGGACGGGGGTTCCGTCGCGGGTGACCGTGTCTTGCTCTCGAAAAATCGTGGCCACGGGCTTGAACGCGACCGCCAGGCGAATCGTCTCGCCGTTGCTGATCCCGCCTTGAATTCCGCCGCTGCGGTTGGTGGTGGTGCGAATCCGCTGCCCGTCGTGGGTGAAGGGGTCGTTGTGCTGTGATCCGCGGAGCTGCGCCGCGCCGAAGCCTTCGCCGATTTCGAACGCGCGTGCCGCCGGCAGGCTCATCATGGCGCCCGCGAGGCTCGCCGTGAGTTTGTCGAATACCGGTTCGCCCCAGCCCGCCGGGACTCCCCGCGCGACGCAGCGCAGGACCCCGCCGACCGAGTCGGCATCTTTGCGCGCCGCGTCGATCTCGGCGGTCATCGCCTCCGCGGCCGCGGCGTCGGGGCAGCGCACCATGCTGGCGTCGACCTGGTCGCGCGTCAGCGACTCGCCGTCCACACCTTGCGCGGTCGTGGATCCGACTTGATCGACCCACGCGACGATCTCGACGCCAGCGAGCTGCGCGAGCAAGTCTTCAGCCACGGCACCCGCCGCGACGCGTCCGATCGTCTCGCGGGCGGACGAGCGTCCGCCCCCGGCGATCGCTCTGAGCCCGAAACGCGCGTCGTAGGTGAAGTCGGCGTGAGAGGGCCGGTAGACCGCGGCCACGTCGTTGTAGTGGCCGCTGCGCGCGTCTTTGTTGTGCACGAGCATGCAGATCGGCGTACCCAAGGTTCGGCCCGAGTCGGGATCGAGGCCGCTTTGCACTATGAACGCGTCGGGTTCGCGTCGGGGGGAGCTGAGTCGGTTTTGGCCCGGGCGGCGTCGGTCGAGCTGTTGAGCGATACGCTCGTGGGGAAACGGGTGGCCGGCGGGACACCCGTCAATGATCACGCCCACCGCTCCGCCATGGGATTCGCCAAATGTCGTGATCCGAAATCGCTCTCCGAAACTGTTGCCACTCATGCGTCGATCTCCGCATCGAGGAAGCGCAGCACGCGTTCGCGCCAGGCCGCCGCCGCCTCGATCGCAATTGTGTGTCCCGCGTCCTCGAAGACGTCGTGTTGCGCGCGACGAAAGCGCGAGGCGAGCTCGGCCACGTCATCGGGGGTGGCAATCCGATCGAGGCGGCCGCCGAGGAGGAGGACCGGGGAGTGAATCTGCTCCGCCAAGGTCGCGGGTTGCCAACGGGGATCGCGGTCGATCAGGTTCGTCTCGAACAACGCTTTAATGCCGGCGTAGTTGTTGCGGGTCACCGTCGCCTGAACAAAATCGTCCAGCTGCGTCTCGTGGCGGTCAAGGAACGCCGGGCCCAGCGTGTCGGCCAAGCTGATCCGTGCGAGCGCGTGGAGGTCACCGGTGGCCAGGGCGGCTTGCCAACCTCGCACGATGACGCGACCGAGCGCGCCTCGATCGGCACCGACCCCGGAGATGATCAATCGCCGGATCCGAGCCGGGTGACGCGCCGCGGCGGCCAGGCTCACCCGGCCACCGAACGAGAATCCCGCGAGGTCGACCGGCTGATCGATGCCCAACGCGTCGAGCAAAGCGACGAAATCGTCGGCGTGTTGGGACAGTGAGACGTCTGTGAGCGAGAGCACCGTCTTGCCTTGGCCGCGCGCCTCGTAGGCGACGACCCTTCGCGTGGCGCTCATCGGTCGCAGCTGGCCGCCCCAGCTCGACAGCGTTTGTGTCATCCCGCCCAGAAACACCAGTGGTGGCGCGGAGGTTGGGCCAAGCGAGTCGCGCGTGTCCACGCGGATGCATCCCGTGGCGCCGTCGCCAGCGGGTGGATCGGGGATCGGGACGAGTTGGGGCATCGATCGCCGACAGTGTGGCACAGGGGGCGGGCGCAGGGCAGCCGCGCGCGAGCCTAGGCAGCGCGACTGGGCGTCACCAGCGGCCGTGACGACTCCAGCCAGCCGTCGTTTGACCACGCGATAGCGGCGTCGAGGGGCAGTTCGATGGACAACACGGTGCCTCCGCCGGGGCGTGGACGCAGTTCACTGCGCGCGCCGATCTCCTCCAGCCCGGCTCGGACCGCATCGAGACCGACGCCGCGTCCGCTGAGCTCGGTCGCGTCTCGTTTCGTCGTCAAGCCGGATTGGAAGACGAGCTCGAAGGGGTCGCCATCGCGGTCTGCCGCGTCGGCGACGGCGTGGACATCCAGCCCTGCGCCGTCGTCACACAAGCGGATGCAGGTCGCGTGTGGACCGCATTCGAGCTCGAGCCAGATCCGTGCGATCGCCGGCTTGTGTCGCCGCTCTCGCTCGTGTGGCGGTTCGATTCCATGATCGATGGCGTTGCGCAGGCCATGGGTGAGCGCGAGGGTTAGCGCTCGCTGATAGCGTCCCTCGAGGTACACGTTGCGAGTTGGGCCCGAGATCTCGAGGGGGGCCAGGGGTTTGCCCAGTCGTTCGCTCAGTTCGTTGAGCATCGGCTGATACTTGGCTAGCAGGGCCGCGACGTCCACGAGATCGTCGCGTTCCAAACTGGCCGCGAGGCGGCCTAGGGTGCGGGCGTGACCGGGGAGGCGCGCCCCGATGTCCGGAGCGGCGAGACGGGCGGCAAAGGCCACGACCTCTCCCGTCGAGTCGGCGACGGTGGGGCGTTGTGTCAAGTACCGGTCCGAGGTCGCTCGGTAGCGCTGGGCCAATGCGACCGTTTGCTCCACAAGTGCCGGGCTTTCGTCGGGCTGATCGCGGGCGAGCGCATCTTCGAGCGCATGGACCTGTTTGGCGAGGCGCGTCAGCCCAAACATCCGCGCGTTGCCCTTGACCGTGTGTAGCCCGCGAAGTGTCGCGGTCCGGGTGTAGCGGTCGATCAGACGCGGGTCCACGGCGAGGTTC
The DNA here is from genome assembly GCA_006508105.1 of Myxococcales bacterium FL481. Lineage (GTDB taxonomy): Bacteria > Myxococcota_A > Polyangia > Nannocystales > Nannocystaceae > FL481. Next base: position 27,762 of record QKPP01000310.1, read on the forward strand.
GCCTGAGCCGCCGCCAGTTCGCCGGTGGCGTCCTCGAGCACGCGTTCGCGATCGTCTTCGCGCAGCGGAACCAGCTCGAGCAAGATGTCGGCGGTGAGCTGGTGGTCGTCTTGGCGTTGGGCCGCTTCGCGGCGTAGCGAGAGCATCTCGGTGAGGTCGGACACCACGACGAGGACGCGTTCGACTCGGGCCGCGGCGTCGAACAGCGGCGCGTACTTGATGGCAAGCGACCGCTTCGGCGCGTTGGCAGCGAGGTGGGGATGGGCGTAGTGCAAGCTACCGATGAGGTCGGGGGCGCTGAGATCCCACTGAAGCTCGTCGCCTCCGAACACCAAAGACAGCGCGACGCGGTGGGTGGCGAACGTGGGGTCTCCTGCGTCGAAGTTCGGACCCAATATGTCGTCGAACGGGATGTTCGCCGGTTCGGTCAGCCCCAGGATCGACTGGGTGGCCGGCGAGTAGCGTTCTAGCAAGGTCCCGTCCGGGCCCAGCATGAACACCGCGTCGTCGAGGTTCTCGAGCATCTCGGTGACCTCGGCGTTCGCCGTGCGCAGCGCGGCGGTTCGGTCGGCGATCGTCTGTTCGAGTCCAGCGTTAATGGTGTGGATCTCGCGGTGCTTGGCCGACAACAGCACATTCATCCGGCGTGTCACGACGGCAGATCGGACCACGCGGTGGGCCAGAAGCGCCAGCCCGAGGCCGTTGAACAGCCCGAACAAGAGCACGGGCCAACCAACGCTTCTCAGCGACAGGCGACGGACCAGCTCCACTTGCAGTTGTGCATCTGCCAACGGGAGCGAGCGGACGAACTGAAGCTGTCCGAGCTCGAGGGCCGGCGCCTTCGCCCCGCTCGTCAGCGAGATGAGCGGCTGTCCGGGGCGGCCGTTCGGCTGCAGCTCGATCGTGCCCTGCCAGGTATCTCGGTGAGCTCGACGAACCAGCGCCGCGGTGTTCGTCGGCGGCAGCGCGTTCATGGCGGCGATCGCTTCGGCGCCGCGCAAGCGCGTCGCCTCGACGCGGGGCTCACCGACGGCGTGAGTGAGCAGCCGGTCGACGTCGACCTCCAGCACGATCACGCCATCGGCCGTCTCCCGGCGGTCGGCCGACTGGGCAGGAACGCGTTTGCCCGCGTACGTGGCGATGGCGAGCGGGAGGGAGCGGCCGCCATCGATGTTGCGCTGCGGCGAGCCCAGCGTCGGCGCTCCGCTCGCGATGGCCTCGGCGATGAGATCTGCATGACCGGGCTGATGCGCGACGTCGAGGCCGAAGATCGTGCGGTCTTCCGTGGTGAGATCCTTGTAGAGGAGCGGGTAGTACTCGTCGCGCACCGCGGCGCGCAGCGGATGGCGTTGTCCACCCTCGATGCGGAGACCGTCCAACACCGCAACAATGCCGGCGTCGCGGTGTTGTTTCACGAACTCGTCGCGCTCTCGATGAACGACTCGCGGAGAAAACGAGGCTCCGATCACGAATGGGTAGCGGTCGAGCACGTCATTGGAGAACGACCGGAACTGATCGCCGTCGACCCGCTCGACCGAGTGGAGCAGCGTTTGAAACCCGCGGACGGTCGCGTCGAGGGCTCCGACGTCGCGCGCGATCACATCCACGGCCTCTCCCGCCGCTGTGGAAAACGATCGCTCGGACTCGTGTCGGACAAAGCGCCACGCGATCACCACGAATGCGGCGGTGATCACCAGCCCGAACCCGATGACGAGCCGGTTTTGCCACCGATCGGCCCGTTCGAGGCGGTCGGCGGTCGGGTTCGCGTCAGGGTGCTCCACGCTGTTCTCCGTTCCATCGCACGCGCCGACGCGCCCTGGAGGATCAGCCCGGCACGGTCAGGGCCCTTCGAGGAACGCCCGCAACCGCGGGGGTTTCGTCTCACCCCGTGAGCGCGACGTCTCGGTGCCGTTCCGAAACCGAATCAGCGTGCTTTGTTCGGCTACGCCCAGTTGTTGCCGCAACTCCGGCTCAGCATCGAAGTCGAATCGACACACCAGTGGATCTCCGGCGACGCCATCGGCCAAAAGCTCGCGCAGCACTCGGTGCTGCCGTAGGCAAGTCGGGCACCAGGTCGCGTGAAACCAAGCCACGAAGACCGGATGCCCGAGGCGTCGCTGGTCAAACTCGTCGGCGGAACAATCGACCAGACGAGGGTCGTCTTCACCGCTGTCGTCCATCGCGTTCGCGGTGGCGAGGGCGGTGCCACCGGGGGCGGTCACCAGCCCCGCCGCGATCCCGACGACCCGGATCATTTCGAGGATCACCAGTGGAACATCGTCCGAATGGGAGATCGCTTGACATCTCCTCGCCTCCCGATGCGCCGGGCGATGTCCCGGTGGCGAACCGGGACGGCTTTGGGCCGCTCGGGTGGTCGTTTCTAGCGCGCAGGATGGGACCAGGGGGGCCAGGTCTCGTCGTTGACGTCCTGATCGCACAGACCCCGCGCTACGCCGCACGCGTAGTGCCCTTCACGCGCCGCCGCGATGCAATCGCCGCACTCGTCCTCCGCGAAATGGCAGGTTTCGCGGCAGGTTTGTTCTGCGCAGTGGATCAGGGCGCCGAACAGGCGTGTGGTCTCTTTCGTGGTCCGACGAAAGCAGGCAAGCCCGCAATCTCCCGAAGCGTCCACGCAATCGAGGAGGCACGCCTCAAGTTCGGCACAGGCCAGCACTTTTTGCTGGCCCGGCTCGACGCACCAACACGATCGTCGGAGGTGGCTAAGTGCGGTGCATGCTACGTTCTCGTATTCACCACACGCATGGATGCAATCGACCGGATTGGACGCCGCTGAGGACGGGTCGCAAAGTTCAATGCGGTCTTGGTCGAGGCAGATGTCGGGCTCGTTCGCACACGGTCCCGTCCCGCCGTCGTCGGCCATATCGCCGGTGCTGGTCTGCGCTTCGGGAAGCGACTCGAGCTCGCGAAAAAACCCGCAGGCGGCTTGAGATCCAAGCACGAGGAGGAGGGCCAAGCGAACCATGGGCCGGGAGTAGGGCACACTCGTTCGCTCTCGTCCAAGAAACGACTCCCGAGGCCGCCGGGGTTGTCCTGCGCCGTTTTGGCGGTTGGCGCCGCCGCCCGGTCACCACCCCACATGTATGGCGATGAGCGGTACTGCGATCGACTCCCGGGAGAACGCCTGCCTAAGCCCATGGCGAGAGCCCGGTCATCCAGTGACCTTGGGGACGCTCGGTCCGGTCGACGGGGCAAGCGGCCCGGGCTGCCTTCGCATTCTCCGCGGCCATGTTGGGCTTGTAGGTTTATCGTCCGGCTCTGCGACGCTGTCCAAGTGCGCCGCGGGCGAGCCGCGAGACTAGCAGGGCCGACTGTCGACGCGCTGGCCGAAACCTTACGGTTTCACGTATCGTCCTATGAGCAGCAGCGTTTCGGTTGGGCCAGTTTTGGGCCCATGGCTGCCCCCAACACCCCTCATGTAGCGTAGGATTCGAGAGCCGATGTCGTCGAAGTCAGATCCGCTGTCCCTGGTCGGTACCACCGTCGCTGACAAATACGATGTCAAAGACATCGTCGGCGAGGGCGGCTTTAGTGTGGTCTACCGCGCGATGCATCGGATCTGGGGCCAGCCGGTCGCGCTCAAGTGCTTCACCGCGCTGGCTCGCGCGCCTGAGCGCCTCCGCGAGGCTCTCATTGAGAGCTTCGTGCGCGAGGGGAAACTCATGGCGCAGCTGTCGAGCGAGACGGCCGCCATCGTCCAGGCCAGAGACATCGGTTCAATGGTGCTACCGGACGGCCGGTGGATTCCGTACCTCGTGCTCGAGTGGCTCGAGGGGCGGCCGTTGTCGGACGTTGTCGATGACGAGCTGGCGGCGGGCCAGCCCGCGAGAGATCTCCAACGCAGCCTCGAGCTACTTGCCGGGCCCATCGATGCGCTCGCTCGCGCGCACGAGCGAGGGATCGCCCATCTCGACATCAAGCCGGACAATCTGTTCGTCTGTGCCGATGGAACACGCACGAAGATTCTGGACTTCGGCGTGGCCAAGATCATGGACGCGAGAAACGGCGCCGTGGTCGATCCGGCTGAAGCGGAGATCGCTTCGTGCACGCCGACGTACGCCGCTCCGGAGCAGTTCAATCCCAAACGCGGAGCCACGGGGCCCCACACGGACGTTTACGCCTTGGCGCTGGTCCTGCTGGAGCTGTTGCGCGGGGGCGAGCCCGCGCTCGACGGTACCGTCGAAGAGCTCGCGGCGCTCAGCCAGGATCCGTCGAAGCGCCCGACTCCGCGAGCCCTCGGGCTCGAGGTCACGGATGAAGTCGAGTCGGTGTTTGCTCGGGCGCTGGCGGTCGAGCCTCGAGATCGCTATCGCGACATCGGCCAGTTCTACGCGGCCCTGTACGCGGCCTTGAAACTCGACGACTCCGCTTTGCCGGCGCCATTGAGTCGGCCTCCGGCGGCGTCTCGGTTTGGGCGGCCGGACACGTTGCGCCACACCGGGTCGGGACTGCGCATGCCCTCCTTGACTCCGCAGGCCTTGTCGGCGGCGGTCGAGACGTCCGCTGTGGATCAAAGCTCCGCCGGCGCCCTCGGGCGCGCCACCGCGGCTCGGGTCGAGCCGACCCCGGCGACCATGCGGGGCGCGACCGGTCCGGGCTCGCCGTCCGAATCCGAGGTCGAGCGGGGGACGGGGGACGATTTGGCCCCTGAGGACGAGCTCGACATGTACGACGACGAGTTCTCCCCGCGCAGCAAGACCAGCAAGCGGCTGGTCGTCGGCGCCGCGCTGCTGGGCGCGGGAGGGGTGGCCTACGCGTTGCTGGGGGGGCCGAATCTTGGGAACCAAGGGCCGAGCGAGGGGGATGCCGCGATGGCCAGTGCCCTGCCCACGCAGACCGAGCAACCAGCGGTCGCGGCCACTCCGCCGAGCCCTTGCCCCGACGGCATGGCGTACGTCGAGGGGGGCAAGTTCTTCATGGGCACGGACGCCAAGGATGCTGTGTTCAAGTCGGCTCGACCCGCTCACCAAGTCGAGGTGGCGCCGTTTTGCATGGATATCCACGAGGTGACGATTGGGGCGTTTCGGGCCTGTTCGGAGCCGGGTGAATGCAAGCGGGCGTTTCGCGAGAGCACCTGGCCGCAGGGCTCGACCTCAAAAAAAGACTGGCAGGCCCAACAGGTCGCGTACAGCAAGCTGTGCAACGAGAACTTTCGCAACCGGGAGCGTCATCCGGTCAACTGTGTGACCTGGCAGCAAGCGGACGCCTACTGTCGCTTCGTTGGCAAGCGCCTCCCGTTCGAGCGCGAGTGGGAGTTCGCGGCCCGTGGGTCGGACGGCAGAGTCTACCCGTGGGGTGATGCGGTGCCGGATCATCTCCGGCAAAACGGCTGCGGGGTCGAGTGCGTGCGTTGGCGCGAACAACAGGGGTTGCCGCCGACGCCGACGCTGCATGAGCAGGACGACGGGTTCACGGGCACGTCCCCCGTCGGGCATTTCGCCGCCGGCAAGACCGCGCACGGGCTCTACGACATGATCGGGAACGTGTTCGAATGGACGGCGGACGAGTATCTGCTCTACGGCGAAACTCCCAAGCCGGGCTCCACCAAGCGGGTGATTCGCGGGGGGGCCTTCAACAGCTTCATGCCGACGTTCGCCGATCCGGCGCTGCGCTTCGGGCAAGACGCTGACGCGCACCCCCATGCCATCGGCTTTCGTTGCGCCGCCGATCCCCGCGCCGTCCCGGCTGCGGGCTCGGAGGCGGCCGCTGGGGCGCCAGGGACCGCCGCCCCCGCTGCCGATGCCGGCTAGCGTGCGCGTCGTCGGATCGGGACCAGGAAACGGGGTCGAGCGCGGCGGTTGCCGCCGCGGAGGCCGGCCCAGCATCCGCGACGCGGGCTTGTAGGGCGGTTCGCTGGGCGCGTGGCTTCGTCCCGCGCGAGTCTCGGCCGGGGCTGGTCCGCCGGCCTGCTAGCATGGCGGCCCGACGACATGGCTCAAATCCCCATGCAGTTCGATCGTCCGCGAGACAACGGCCCCAAGGTTTACAGCGTGTCTCAAGCCGTACGTGGGGTGGACCGTCGCCTCGCCGGCCTGGGGCAGATCTGGGTGCAAGGCGAGATCTCAAATCTGCACCGAGCGGGGAGCGGGCACGCTTACTTCACGCTCAAAGACGACGATGCTGCCTTGCCGACGGCCATCTTTCGCTCGGCGTTGTCCCAGCTGCGATTCCAACTCCGCGAGGGACTCGCCGTGCGAGTCTTCGGCCGCTTCGGGGTGTACACGGCCCAGGGACGGTTTCAGTTCTACGGAGAAAAAGCCGAGCCGGCGGGGCTTGGCGAACGCATGGTGGCGCTTGAGCGACTCAAGAAGAAGCTCGCGACGGAGGGCTTGTTCGCCGCTGACCGCAAGCGGCCGCTACCGCTGTGGCCCCGGCGCATTGGGATCGTGACCTCGGCCGACGGCGCCGCCGTGCACGACATCATCAAGGTGGTCGGGCGCCGGTTTCCCAGTCGCTTGCTGCTGGCTCCGGCGCGGGTCCAAGGCGACGCCGCGACGGCATCCCTGATCGACGCGCTGACCCGGCTGGCGGCCATCGACGACGTGGATGTGATCATCGTGGGTCGCGGCGGCGGTTCCAGCGAGGATCTGTGGGCGTTCAACGATGAACGGCTCGCCCGCGCGGTCGTGGCCTGCCCGGTGCCGGTGGTCTCCGCGGTGGGGCATGAGGTGGATGTCACCATCTGCGATCTCGCAGCCGACGTGCGGGCGGCCACGCCGTCGCAAGCGGGCGAGCTCGTCGTGCCAGACCGCGATCAGCTGCACGCACATCTGTCGGGCGCGCGCAAACGATTGGCCGCCGCGATGTGGCGAATGGCGACGGATGAACGCGGCCGGTGTGATCGCGCGGCCCGGCGACTCGAGCGAGCGGGGCAGCGGGTGCTCGCCGGCCAACGTCAGCGCATCGCCGCGGGCCACAACCGGTTGCAGTCGCTGTTGCGGGCGGCGTTGGCCGGCCGGCGACAGCAACTCGCGCAACTCGGTCAACGTCTTGCGGTAGCGCATCCCCGTGTGGGGCTGCAGCGCAACCGCGGGGCCTTGACCCGCGCGCAAGAGCAGTTGGAACGAGCGCTTCGGCAGCAGCTCGCGGGCGCGCGACTGCGAATGGCGCGAGCAGCCGGCAAACTCGACGCGCTCTCGCCACTCGCGGTGCTCGAACGCGGCTATGCGGTGGTGACCGACGTCGATGGACGGGCCGTGCGCGACGCCCAAGCGGCGAACGTCGGGGCCGGCCTACACGTCACGTTGCATCGCGGGCAGTTGTTTGCTCGAGTGGAACGAGTGGAGCCGACCAGCTCACGGGATCCTTCTTATGACAAGTAGTCTGGCGCGTTGCTTTGGCGTCTTCGGCCATCCGATCGCCCATTCACGGTCGCCCGCCATGCACACCGCGGCCCTGACCCGCCTCGGGCTTGGCCATCGCTATTTGCCATTCGCCGTCGCGCCGGCGGACCTTCCGGCCGCGATCGCGGGCGCGAAGGCGATGGGATTTGGCGGTGTCAACCTCACGGTGCCGCACAAACAGGCCGTGTTGCCGTTGTTGGACGACGTCGCGGACGAGGCTCGCCGGATCGGAGCCGTCAATACCGTCGCCTTTGTCGGCGGTCGGGCCATCGGCCACAACACCGACGGTCGGGGGTTTCTTCGCGGGTTGTCCGAACTCGGCGCGGGTGAGGTGACTCGAGCGACGGTCTTGGGCGCGGGGGGGGCTTCCCGAGCCGTGATCGAAGCGCTGTGCTCCGCCTATCCCCGCGCGCAAATCCGCTGGGTGAGCCGAACGCCGCTTGCACAGGAGTCCTCGCGCGGGGGGGTGAGGACTTGCTCCTACGCGCAGCTCCACGCCGAGCCCCTCGGCGATCTGTTGGTCAATACGACCACCGTGGGGATGCCAGGCGGTCCCACGGAGTTTCCGGCGACGATCGATCTCGCTGGCTCGGGACCAGACTTGCGGGTTGTCGATTTGGTGTACGCGCCGGCCGCGACCGATGCCGCCGCGGCAACGCCCTTGGTTCAGCAGGCGCAGCGTCTCGGTCTGAGTGCGCAAGACGGACGACCGATGTTGTTGTGGCAGGGCGTGTTGGCACTAGCGACATGGCTGGATCGAGAGATCGAGCCGGAGGTGGTGGCGGTGATGCGAGCCGCGCTCGACTGATTGATCACCTACATGTAGGAAAGAAGAACACCTCGCTCGATCGGAAATCGCGGCTTTCTTGCCGTGGATCCACCGACCCGGTAAGCCGGACGAAGCCACCCGCTGGGATTTCCACCAGGGGTGATCGAAAGGCCCAAACAAGACAATGGCGCACTTCGAACTCGACGAGGCATTTCAAGACCAAGCGCGGATCAAAGTTATTGGCGTCGGCGGAGCCGGTGGCAATGCCGTCAACACCATGATCGCCGCCAGTGTCGACGGCGTGGAATTCTTTGCCGCCAATACGGATGTTCAGGCGCTCGAGAGCAGTCGGGCGCCGTGCACCATTCAGCTGGGTCGTGGGGTGACCCGCGGCCTCGGAGCGGGTGCCAATCCGGAACGCGGCCGTGAGGCTGCGTTGGAAAGCGTCAACGAGATTGCGAGCGCGCTGGAGGGCTCCGACATGGTCTTCGTGACCGCCGGCATGGGCGGTGGGACCGGCACGGGCGCGGCACCGATCATCGCTCAGGTCGCACGCGAGTGCGGAGCACTCACGGTCGGCGTGGTGACCAAGCCGTTCGGCTTCGAGGGCCGACGGCGGATGCGGTTCGCCGACGAGGGCATCGAGAAGCTCGAGCAGGCCGTCGATACCCTCATCACGATTCCCAACGATCGTCTGCTGCACGTGACGTCGGGCAACACCAGCTTGCTTGATGCGTTCCGCCTCGCCGATGAGGTTTTGCAGCACGCGACACAGGGCGTATCGGATCTCATCACGGTGCCCGGCATCATCAATGTCGACTTCGCCGATGTCCGCACGATCATGTCGAGTCAAGGTCGCGCGTTGATGGGCATGGGCATGGCAGTCGACGAAGGTCGAGCTGTGGCTGCGGCCCAGCAGGCGATCAACAGCCCGTTGCTGGAGGACGTGACGATTCAGGGGGCCAAGAGCATCCTGATCAACATCACGGCGGGGGCCGACTTGCGGTTACACGAAGTCGAAGAGGCCGCGTCGCTGATCCAAGACGCGGCTCACGAGGACTGCAACATCATCTTCGGGGCGGTGATCGATCAGAATATGGGCGAAGCGTTGCGCATCACCGTAATCGCCACCGGGTTCGAGGCTCACGCGCCGGCGCACGACGAGATCGATCAATTCGTCGAGGCCCAAGCCGGCCTGCGGCGTCGTCAGTCGCAACGGGTTCCGGCGACGCCCGAACCCCAGGCGGTGGCACCGGCCGGACCGCCCCCGGCCCCGCCCCGGGGCGGGCAGCCTCAGGCTTCACTGCTGTACGGGGCCGGGATGCCCAACGTTGCCGCCCGGCGACGGGGGCCCGCACGGGCCGGGGCCCGACCGGCGTCGGGTGGTGGCCAGCAGACGTTGCTCGCCGGTTTGCAGGCGAGCTCGCAGCGGGCCACGCAAAGCAATGGCTCGTGGCTGGGTGGCGACGAAGTTGACGACCCCCACGAGGTTCCAGCGTTCTTACGCCGCCGCGATGCGGCAACTTGAACCCTACTCTTGAACAAACAACGGTAGGCCAAGGCGCTCCTCGGGGCGCCTTGGCTTTTTTGGGTGGTCGGCGGCGGCGCTCGTTCGTTGGGTCTCGGATGCGGGCTGGATGAGCGCGGCGCCTACTCGAGGTCAGCGGCGATGAGCTCGGCCAGGCGTTTGCCGATCTGCGGCCAGTTGAGCTCGTCTACGACGCGTTGGCGACCGTGCCGGCCGAGGCGTCGGCCCAGCGCGGGGTCTTCCAGGATCTGAAGGATGCCGGCCGCGACCGCGTCGGCTCGCTGGGGGTCGACCAAGATGCCCGTTTCGCCGTCCAGGACCGCATCGGGAATGCCACCGGAGCGGCCGGCGACCACCGGCGTCTCGCAGGCTGCCGCTTCGAGGAAGACGATGCCGAATCCTTCAATTGCGGGGGGAGCTTCCCGAGAAATCGTCGTGAACACATCCGCGCCGGAGTAGAACGCATTGAGTTCGTGGTCGGGTACGCGTCCCACAAAGCGCACCCGCGACGCGACGCCGAGCGAGCGGGCCAGCTCGCGCAACCGGGCTTCGTCGGGGCCGGTGCCTCCGACGATGTAGATGGTATTGGGGACGCGTGCGAGTACGGTGGGCATCGCTTCGATGACGCGGTCGAACCCCTTATTGGGCACCAGTCGCCCGACGCTGGCGACAACGCGGGCCTGGCCGAGGTCGTGCTGTCGTCTCCAGGCCGTGGCATCGACTCGGTGCCATTGACCCGGGTCGGTGCCGTTGGGGACCACGGCGATGCGGTGGGGGTCGACGCCCACGACGTCTCGCACGAGTCGGCCCGTGTTGGCGCTCACCGAGAACACGGCGTCGGCCTGCTGCAGCGAGGCGGCTCGCAGGCGATCGAACGCGCGGCGAAACCGGTTCGGGCCGGTCAGCAGTTCGCGGCCGTGGGCCGCAACGTAGAGGCGACGCAGCCAGCCCGCGCGGCGCAGCGCGGCCGAGAGCGGCGTCGTTTGCCACTGTGTATGAAAAGCCGCTTCGAATCCTCGCCGGTGCACGAGCCGAACCAGGGTGGGAATGGAGCGTAGGGGCAGCCAGTCGTGACGGCGACCGATGCGGATCACCTCGAAGCCGAGGCGGGCGTCCACGGCCTCCCAGCCGGGGCTTCGGGGCGCGATCACGGAGAACTGCTGGCAGTGAGCGGCCAGTTGCTCCGCGACACGGACGGCGTAAGTCTGTATCCCGCCGACGTGGGGCGGGAAATCCTGCGCGACAAACATGATTCGCATGCCGGTCATCTCTGCCTGCGAGGCTCGGCCCCTCGCTGCGGCGCGTGTGTGGCTCCATCTTCGGGACGGGCGGGGTCGGTGCCGGCATCGGTCGCACGACCCCCCGTCGATCCCCGGCTGGACGAGGGCCCGACCGGCTGTCGAGCGGACCACCACGCGGACATGAGCAGGAGAAACGAGACACCGAACAGTCGTCGACCCGTGTGCTCGTGGTCCGTGAGGATGCGGTCGAGCTGCTCGGGATGGACGAGTTCGGCGAGCCCTTCGCGTTGAGCCCGGATGTGACCGAGCAGATCGGGGTGGCGGAACCACTGGCGATAGTCGGCGTACGGCACGTCGCGGGCCCCGGGGCGGGGTATGTAGTAGAAGGGGCCGGGCCGCGCCGGCGTGGGCCCAGTCCCCGGGCCGCAGGGAAACTCGAGGAGGGCCGGCGCGTTTTGCTGCAGCGCGAAGCGATGCCACCGTGAGCCCATCTTCCATTTCGACGGCAGATTCCAGATCGCATCGACCCAGCCGTGCGAGACAAACGGCATCACACACGTGGCGCAGGCTTGGTACAGCGCGACTCCGTTGCCGCCGAAGCGGCGCACCTGGTGGCTGAGGTAGTATCGATCGAGCCCGGCGAGCATGCCCCGCTCGTGCGTGCACAGTTCGACTTGGCGTCGGTGTCGGGCCGTCGCGGCGGGGCCGGAGCGCAGTTGCTCTGCGAGCTCGGGCCGAAGTGCGGGCAGATCCTCGGGGAAGAACACGCGCCCGCGGATCTTTCGGCGATGGCGCCAGACCAGGCCGCTCAAGTTCGGAGCGACGCGATCGAGCAGTCGGATGCCCACGCCGCCGTCGAGCAGAAACGTGCGCGCAAACTCACCGGCTGTGCCGACGAACAGCGGAGTGTCGCGGCGAAGCCCCGCTCGGCTTGTGTACAAATAGGTGTGCCAGTGTTTTGCTGGCTTGGTGCCGTTGGTCAGGGTGGCGACTCGCCGGCCCACCAGCGGGTAGTCGTGGAGGTGGACCGGGATCTGGGTGAGTTCCAAGTCATACTTGCGAGCGATGGCTCGGGAGATGACCACGTCGGTGCTGTCTTCGTTGCCCATCACCACGCAGCGGGGTCGATGACCGGCGCGCAGCATGGCGCTCAGCATGACGCGGGAGTCGAGGCCGCCGGAGATCGACAGCACGGTTTGTGGCGTGAGCCACCGCTCGACCTCGGTGTTGAAGGCGTCGACGGCCTCACGCGGGGCGGCAGACCGGGTTGGGTGTAGGGCATCCCAGTCGAGCGTATGCGTGCGCAGGGTGCCGTTGCGAAAGCGCAGGACCGATCGCGGCGGCACCCGCATGACGCTCGGATGCAACGTGTCGTCGTCGAGCAGATACTCGAGTTCGGCCAGGTCGGCCAACGCGGCGAAGTTCCATTCCCAGGCCAGGTCGGCGCGGGTGAGCACGTCGAGCACGGTGGGCGCGTGGACGAAGCGAGGCCCGTCTTCGCGATTGACCACCGCATAGTGGTGTTGAGTGACCCCGTAGCGAGAGGACACAATCGCTTCTTCGTCCGGCCACGCCACGGTAATGATGAAGTCCCCGGGGATGTGCACCAGGCGATCCAGCGCGGCTTGACGATCTGCCGCGGTGAGCTGACTGGCCAGTGTCTCGGCGGGATGAAGACAGGTCCCAAACACACGCACGCGCGGTTCCGGTGAGAGCGACGTCACGGCGCGGCGACGGTAGTCCCCCTGTCGGATGAGCACAACCGGGCGAGCGCGGTTCTTCGGCGGATCGTAATCTCGGACGAGCTGTTTCGCTGCGCCCCGCCCGTGGCGCGCTCGCTCGTTCGCGACGCACCCCGTGGCGGAATGCCAACGCATTGCTCGTTCGCACCGAAGCCCCTCCTGCGCAAAACGAGCGGTTTGTGGATCGCTCGATCGGCGTCAGCTTGACACCGCACTCTCGCCGAGGAGCGAACGTATGCCATTCGACCCCAGTCCAGTCATCGAAACTCGCCACTTGCCCCGCCGCCATGTCGCGTTCGTCCGTCACGTGGGTCCCTACATGGGGGATCAAGCCTTGTTCGGGCGACTGTTCGGTGAAGCCAGTGCGTTCATGCAGGCGCGCAACTTGTGGGGACCGTCGACGGAGAGCCTGTCGATCTACCACGACGACCCCGAAACCGTGCCTCCCGCTGAGCAACGCATCAGTGTTGGCTACACGGTACCCGAAGGAACCGAAGGTGACGACGCGATCCAGATTATGGAACTACCCGCGGGCGAATATCTCGTCGGCTCGTTCGAGCTTGATCCGCAGCAGTACGGTGAGGCCTGGGGCGTGTTGATGCAATCGCTAGCGCAGCGAGGGCTCATGTCGGCGGCGGGGCTGTGTTACGAGTCGGGCAAGAACGATCCGGAACAGCATCCTCAAGGCAAGCACATCGTGGACCTTTGCGTCGCACTGACCAAGGCCTGATTGCTAACCTTGACGAGCTCGTTGGCTCGCCGGGCTCGAATCAAGTTTCTA
>QKPP01000290.1 GCA_006508105.1 Myxococcales bacterium FL481
CTAGCGTGCAGCGCGGCGCGCCCCGTCGGGCGCGCCTAGCCCCTCGCCCGAACAAAGGACAGCGTGATTGGGCCGCTCTCCGGGGCCAATAAGTCGATCTCCTGAACGCGGGGGCCGCCCGTCGTCTCCGTATCCGTCGCACCGCCCCGGTCGAGCACGTAAAGCTTGTCGTTCATCTCGCACGCCGACATCGGAGTCTCGAACGCACTCGGTTCGGTTGGGCCGCCGAGAACCGACTCGGCGACGACCGAGGTGGCTTGAGTCGCGTCCGAGGCGAACCGAACCACATCGGGGCCTTCCGAATTCGACAAAACCTGGTACGCGTAGCCGTTGTACAGAACGGGAGCGCCGGCACCGCTGCTGCCGGTTGGTGGAAACGTGACGTCGACATGAAACCAGGAGGATCCGGGCGAGATGCCCCGCTTGGCTAGCGAGCCGGAGTAAAGATAGTGATCATCCGCGGCCCAGATGGCGCGTTGTTGGGGCGACCTGATTCGCACGAACTGGTCGCTCCCGTCCAACTGGCCGGCCAAGAGCCGGGTGTCGTCGTCGTGATCCTCGACGAACTCCAGGTAGACGACACCGTTGTGTACTGCGATTTGATCACGAAACGCCCCCGGAACTCCGAGAAACTGAAACGCAGGAAACCGCTGCCCAAGCGGCCCGTTATCGCTGTCGGTATTCGCGGCGTGCGTGGAGTAGACGCTCGTCGTGTAGACCACACCATCGGACCAAGCCATTTTGCGACCGTGCTCCCAACTGGAGAGCACTCTTACGTGGGCCACGTTACCGTCAACCGCGGCTGCCTGCAAGCCGACACCATCGAGGTACAAAACCCCCTCTCCACACGCGAGATTGGTGGGATCTCCGAGCGAAAAACCGTGAGGCCAACCGTCCTGGTGCCCCGGCCCTTGGTCCACGGGATCGTCGAACATGGGCCCAGCGAGTGTGTCTACAACAACGTTTGCTGCGCCCTCGTCATCGTGCCTCTCTACCACCCTACGTACGCCATGATGCCCTGTGTCGGCAATGTAAAGCATCCTCTCGCGTCCCCTGGCATCGACCGACAGAGCACTCGGCGCCCGCAACCGCGGCCGCTCGTCGCTGCCTTCGTGCTCCCACGCGACCCCGAGATACGGCGACACTCTCGGCTCCGGTGCCGCGGCGTCAAGCGCAATGCGGCGCACGAGGTGAGTCGCGCGATCTGAAACCAGCAACGTGGTGCTCGTCAGAAGGGCCAACCCCACCGGCTGGCCGAATCTCGCACTGTCTAAGGTACACGCCAAGTCCTCGCACTGGTGGCCCACTCCGTATTCTCCCGGCCGGCCCGCGAGCGTACCCACCATCACGTTGTCCGGATCCGACACGTCGAGGTAACGTACAGTCTGGTTGCCAGTGTCGGCGACGTACACCCGATTCGTCGGGCGGTGAAAAAGCACCCCCTCCGGCCGACTAAAGTGGGCTTCTTCGGCGTGCGCAAGCAGCTCCGGATCGTTCGCCCCCGGTACTCCAGGTTGTCCAAACGTCTCGACCTCGCCGAGCAGCTCGCCCGCGCTAACGTCTGGCGAAAACTCCTCTCCGCGCCATTGCCAGACAAATTTCCGGATCACCGAGTCGCCCGCGTCCGCTACGTAAATCGCCGCATGCACGTCCTCGACGCAACTTCTGCCGGGGTCGCAGCCGCTTTCATGAATGCGCCCAAGTGACAGCCCTCGCGGCGACTCCAGCAGGACTCCTTGCTCCGCGCCAACCGTCGCCTGCTGGCCGCTGAGGAGGTTGATGACCCGAATCGACTGGTTCCCGGTATCGCTCACGAACGCAATCTGATAGCGAGGGCGATGTGACCTTGCTGCGACCACGACCGACGCGGGTAGCCGAAGGTGCTCCGGCCCGGATCCCGGAACTCCAGGTACACCGAGGATGGTTCGTACGAGCCCGTTCTGGACAGTCACGTGGCGCAGCGTGTGGTTGTATGTATCAGCCACCAACAGGCTCTTCACGCTCGCGGATTCGACGTTACCATTGCTGACTCTCTCTGCCATTCTCGAGTCGTTGAACGCAACGACTCCCTGCGGCGCAAAGAACTGGGCGTGTTGATCCGGCGGTGGGGCATCCCCAGCCTCGAGAATCAGCGCGCCCTCTGGTGCCGTACGCGCCGTCAGTGGGACCGCAACCTCGTCGTCACGTGCACCGGTTTCCGTCGCTGGCCCCTCGCGAGTACAGGCCGTGACGCAAACCGACAAAGCCACCAATGCCATCCCAGGGCGAAAAAGGACACCGGCGCGTGGCCGCGTCGCGAGCAACCGTGAATGTCTAGTGGGCTCTGGCCCAAGGATACTCGACAAGCGATCTATAGATCCAGCCATGTTTCCTCCCAAGGTCTGTCAAGAATCTTTCGATAGATCTCGATCCGACGATTTAGCTCGCCCGGGCGCGAGTCACGCTCACACGCCAGCGGGGCCGGCTCAGTCAGAAACTTCGAAAGCCGGCTCTGCCCATCCGGCCCCGGTTGAGACAATGGGTCGACGTGATAAAAATCTACTTCACCAGCCGCGCTGTCGTGAACCTTGTGGTCCTGGTGGCAGCCGTTGCAGGTCAGCAGGCCAAAGTTTTCTACGGCTCGCGGGGCGACCGTCGAATCCACCGCCCATGCCTGTCCCGCAAAAATCCGCGGAGTCTCGAAGGCCGGGACCTCGCCACCAAAAACGCGGGAGAACGCATCCGAGAGGCGAAAGCCCAGGTACCCCAGCCCGGGGGTATTGAGCAAGGGACTGTCCGCCAACACAGCACTGAGCGCAGCGCTTCCATTGAGGGACTCATGCGGCGTGTTCTCTAGAGGAGATGCCACAAAACGTTTTTCCCCCCACGGTAGCCAGAACGCGTGGCTGGGATCGCTGAGACGAAACTCTCGCAGCTCCCAACGCGCGACATCTCCCGCGTCTGAGTCGAACGCAATCTCGTTCGTTCGGATGTCTCGTAGCGTCGGCCACGCGGTGTGGTGCCTGGTCACATAGAGAACATTAGACCGCAGGGCATCGAGATACTCCTGCGAGCCTAGCATCATTTCGCCAAGGCGATGCCACTGATGCGCCCATTGCTCGAGCGTGAACCAAGCCGGCGGTACGCGAAACTCCGCAATGAGGGTCATCTTGTGACCCTCGAACGGCGTAGCGAGGCGATACACAAGCCTCAACTCTCCCAGGTCGCTGCCATCGGGCGGCGCGAGGTCGAATCGCGGCACAACAGCGATCAGTTCGAAGGGCAGCTTCGAGAGTTGATAGACTCGTGAATCGTCGTCACCTCCGACCTCTTCGTATGAGAAGAGTTTCAGCATACGATCGCGAACGAATTGAAGGTCACGCGCCTCTACCGTACAGAACGAGCCACAGTTCGCATCATCTAAGGTTTGGTCCGAAAGCCACGACGCGAACAGACTGTGGTAGAAGACCCTCTTCTCCTCCGCATCAAGCTGCAGCGCGAGCTGCTGCAACACATTCGCGAGACTGAGGACCCCGCCCGAGGTGTCGGACGGGCCGTTGTGAGATAGCCCACCGTTGAGATACGGATCGACTACCGCGGGATGAACAATCATGAGTTCGCGGGCTGGATCGACTTCAATCGATTCCCACGACTTTCGCACGACACAACTGTCGCTTTCCTCGACTTGGTCAGCCGCGATGAGCCCGTCTCCCAACTCGCAATCGCAGTCACAGTCGGGAGCCGACGCCTGCCCCATGACACGAATGTCAACGACCAGCCGGTCCGACCGGAACCCAGCCAACCCGTAGCTTCGGTCTAGCGTATGTTCGATCGCCTTACTTTCTACAAGAAGACCGTCGTGCGCGAACTGCAGCTCAGCTACGGGCGAGCTTCCGTTGCCCGCACCAACTGCGATCGCGTACTCTGACCCGGGTGCGAGGGCGGGCAATCCGTCACCGGAGGCAATCGTCTCAGGCGCGCCCTCGCACTCGTCGAACTTCTCGTGTGCGGGATCGCTACGTCGTTCGAGTCGCCACTCACCGTTCCCTAGCCAGCAAACGCTTTCGTAGTTGCAAGCGTCGATTGCGGTGACCACCGCGCAGACTTGGCGACGCTCGCCGTAGGCCTCGGTGTCCCAGTGACTGTCGGCATCCGTGACACGAAACTCCACACGAGTCTGAGCCGCCATCGCGTTGTTCGCATTGCGGTCGGTACCCGACAACAGAGCCAGGGCCGTGTTCGCCTCACTCAAGCTAGCCCAACCGTTCGAGCCCAGCTGACCTTCGAGGATAGTCGAAGCGGCCGAGCACAGGGTGCCGCGGTTCAGCTCGAAGCGCGCGTGAGCTTTCGCTGCGTGCAAATAGAGCGCACCAAATGCGCATACACCAATACAGATTCGGTTGCAGTTTATTGTGCGCCGCCCTTGAGCCAACATCGCCCACCTCTTTCAGTAGGAGGACTTGCAGAATCTGCGTCTTCGGTGTCAAACCAAGGGCGGTCGTGCGACAACAGATTGCAGTGTCGTAACGCCCGCTGAAATGGGGGGTTGAGACGTCTAGGCACAAGATGCCTTGCAAAATGGTGGCACGAGTAGCGTCGCTAACGTCGTCGTCCCCCTCCACTGAGGCCTCCTTGGCGAGAAAGATGCAACCGAATGGTGCAAACAGCAGGGACAACAGAAGGCCGCGGGCGCCGCGGGTCATGGCCACGATATAACAATTAATTGCGCATCGGTCGGCTCCGGAAACTGAGCGCGTACGCGACCACTGACCAAGGTGCGTCGAAGGACGAGGTTGCCGCGCGCGGCTCGTTCCCTCAACCAACGCAGGCCCCGACTTTTTCCTACCCTGGCTCGAGACCTCGGCTACGGCGCGGGACTCATGTCACGACTCGCACCCCAAAACCCTGTTGTCGCCGGCGTCGGAGCTCAACGCGGCCCATGGAGCGCGCCACCGATGCCGCGGGTCGGAAAGTCCTCCAGCCGAACGACGCAGCCATGAGTTCGGCCCGATGGCACGTGTCGACAAGCCATCCGGGGACTTGGGGTGCGGTTTGTAACCGATGCGCAGCCATGAGCGGTTGGCCGTAGACTCGGCGTCGAGGGTCGCACCGGTCTCATCCGCAAAGGCGAACAATGGCCCTCTAGCATCGACGTCGGCACCGGTGAACAACCGACGCTTCCAACCAAGTCACTCGCAGTTATCGGTCATAGTTGAGATTTGGAGCGAGCCAACGTTCCACCTCGGCCAGGGACGTGTTCTTGCGCTGGTGGTACTCCTCGATTTGATCGCGTTCTAGCTTGCCCAAGGTGAAGTAGCGGGAGTTGGGATGGGCGAAGTAGAGACCGCTCACGCTCGCTCCCGGCCACATGGCGCAGGACTCGGTGAGCGTCATCTGGGCGTTCTTCTCGACATTGAGGAGTTCCCACAGGATCCATTTTTCCGTGTGGTCCGGACAGGCGGGGTACCCGGCGGCGGGACGAATACCGCGATACTTCTCCCGAATTAGGTCGTTCCGGGAGAGCTGCTCCTCGTGTCCGTAGCCCCATTCGAAGCGCACACGCTCGTGGAGGTACTCGGCGAAAGCCTCTGCGAGTCGGTCGGCGAGCGCTTCCGCCATGATGGCGTTGTAGTCATCGCTGTTGGCCTTGTACTGGTCTGCCAGCGTCTTGCAGCCGATCCCGGCCGTCACAGCGAACGCGCCCAGGTGATCGGGCAGGCCCGTTTCCTTGGGGGCGATGAAGTCCGCGAGCGAGCGGCAAGGCTCGCCGGCCTTCTCTCGCTGCTGACGTAGAAAGTGGAAGCGGGTCAGCCTGCGTTGGCGCTCCACGTCGGCGTAGAGCTCGACGTCGTCGCCGACGGCGTTCGCCGGGAACAGGCCGTAGACCCCACGAGCGCTCAAAAGCTTCTTGTCGATGATCTCCTGCAGCAGCCTCTGCCCATCTTCGAAGACGCTCCTCGCTTGCTCTCCGTACTTGTCGTGCTCGAAGATGCGCGGGTACACGCCGCGAAGCTCCCATGTGTGAAAAAACGGCGTCCAGTCGATGTAGTCGCGGAGCGTCTCGAGGGGCATGTCCTCGATGACTTGGATCCCTGTCTGCTGCGGTTGAGGCAGGTCACTGGCTTTCCACTCGATCTTGGTTCGTCGGGCCCGCGCCTCGCTCAAAGGCAACAGCCGCTTCGCGGGTCGGCCGTGGCGTTGCCGCAGCTCCGAGTACTCCTCGTCGTGCTTGGCCACGAAAGCCGCCTTCTCCTCGCTGAGAAGGCTGGTCATCACCGGCACCGCCCGGCTGGCGTCGAGGACATGAACGATCGGCTGAGAGTAGTGGGGCGAGATCTTCACCGCGGTGTGCGCCCGGCTCGTGGTCGCACCGCCGACGAGCAGCGGGATGTCCATCTCCTGACGCGCCATCTCTTTCGCCACATGAACCATCTCGTCCAAGGAGGGCGTGATCAGGCCGGAGAGGCCGATGACGTCCGCGCCCTCCTCCCTGGCCCGCGCCAGGATCTTGTCGCACGCGACCATCACCCCCAAGTCGATGACCTCGTAGTTGTTGCAGGCCAGGACGACACCCACGATGTTCTTGCCGATGTCGTGAACGTCGCCTTTTACCGTCGCCAGGACGATCTTGCCCTGGGCGCGCATGTCTTTGCCGGCGGCGGCCGCCTCCTGCTTCTCCTTTTCCATGAAGGGCAGGAGGTAGGCCACTGACTTTTTCATCACGCGCGCCGACTTCACGACCTGAGGCAAGAACATCTTGCCGGACCCGAACAGGTCGCCGACCACGCCCATGCCGTCCATGAGGGGTCCCTCGATGACGGAGAGGGGTTTGTCCAGCTTTTGGCGCGCCTCCTCGGTGTCCTCCTCGATGAACGCGTCGATGCCCCTCACGAGGGCGTGCGACAGGCGCTGTTCCACCGTGCCGTCGCGCCACTCGAGGTTCTTTTTGTCGGCGCTCTTGTTCGCGGCACCACTCTCACCCGCCGCCTTGAGCGCCTCGCCGAAGTCCACCAGCCGCTCCGTCGCGTCTTCGCGGCGATTTAGAAGCACATCCTCGACCAGTTCTTTGAGCTGCGGCTCGATCTCCTCGTAAACCTCGAGCATGCCGGCGTTGACGATGCCCATGTCCATCCCCGCCTCGATCGCGTGGAACAAGAAGGCGGAGTGCATCGCCTCACGCACCCGATTGTTGCCGCGGAAACTGAAGGAGATGTTTGATACACCGCCGCTGACCTTCGCGTGGCGCAGGTTCTGCTTGATCCAGCGGGTGGCTTCGATGAAGTCGACCCCGTAGTTGTTGTGCTCCTCCATGCCGGTGGCGACGGTGAGCACGTTGGGATCGAAGATGATGTCTTCTGGCGGAAAGCCAACCTCGTCAACCAGGATCCGGTAGGCCCGCTCGCAAATGCGGATCTTGTCCTTGAACTCCGCGGCCTGACCCGCTTCGTCGAAGGCCATCACGACGGCGGCGGCACCGTAGCGAAGAATGGTCCGGGCCCGCTTGCGGAAGATCTCCTCACCTTCCTTGAGGGAGATCGAGTTGACGATGCCCTTGCCCTGCAAGCATTGGAGACCCGCCTCGACCACCTCCCACTTGGAGGAGTCGACCATGATCGGTACCGCGGCGACCTCGGGCTCACTCGCCAGCAACGACAAGAAGCGCCGCATGGCGGCGACGCCATCGATCATGCCCTCGTCCATGCACACGTCGATGACGTTGGCTCCGTTTTCGACCTGCTGGCGCGCGATGGACACGCCCTCCTCGTAGTTGCCAGCCTTGATCAAGCGAGCGAACTTGGGAGAGCCAGCGACGTTCGTGCGCTCTCCCACCATCATGTAGACGCCCTTTTGCTGGGTGAACGGCTGGGAGCCGGATAGACGCAGGGGGCGGAACTCGGCTGGTGGGAAATCTTCCGTCGACATAAGGACTAGCGGTGGGGGTCGTCGTTGTTGGCCTTCTCGGCTAGGGCAAGAACGACACGCAGATGGGGCTTCTTCGCTTCGCGGCAGGCGACCTCGGCGTTCACGACGTGTAGACCCGCATCGCTCAGCATCGAGCGGAGCTGGTCCGACGTGAAGCCCGGGTGGCGCATGCCGTAGTGCGCCTTCAAGTCGCCTGCATCGAAGTGGTCGAGACAAAGCAAAACGATGCGCCCCCCTGGCCTCAGCACGCGGGCACACTCGGCTAGCGCGCGCGGTGGATCCGCCACAAAGGTGAGGGTGTGCAGGAAAACGACGTCGTCGAACGATCCATCGTGGAAGGGCAACGCATGGACGTCGGCAACTTGAGCGCTCACGGAACCGTGCCGCCCCAATCGGTCGCGAGCCACACCGATCGCTCGCGCGTCGGTGTCGATGCACGTCAGCGAGCGGCAGTACGGTGCTAGGACGCTGGCGGCCGTGCCGTCGCCGGAACCGACGTCCAAGACGTTGCCGAGCCGCAACAGCGCGGCGTGCCCGAGCGCCAGGGACTGCCATGTACGCCCAGGCGAGTAGTCTCGGTCCAGCTCCAGGACCACCGACTCGGGCAGGCCGTCGCGACGTTTCGCATCCAGCTCATGGAGTCGCTCCCGGTCGGCGCGCGTCGTGACGTCACTCGAGCTGGCCACGTCACCGAGCACTTTCAGCAACGTGTCGGTGAGAGCCTCCCGCGACAGTCCGTAGAAGGTCTGCGAGCCACTTCGCCGATGGCGGAGAAGACCCGCTTCACGCATGCGGGATAGGTGGGTGGAGACACGCGGCTGGGCCAGCCCCGTCACCCGCACCAAGTCGGAAACACAAAGCTCCCGGTTCAAGAGCAGGACACACAGCCGAAGACGGTTCTCATCGCCCAGGAGGGTCAGGACCTCCGCGTAGGTGCCCAGCTTCGTGCTCATCTATCCAGAATTCGGTATGAGCGGATATCCCGAAATTTCGCCGACGTCAAGCCAGATAACCCGCTTTCTGGCCGGCGAGGCGCAACCACGGCGCGGCACATGCGCCCGCCCGGCGAAGCCGTTCCGACCGCGCCCACGCGCGCTATCCGGTCGGGTTCCTGCTGTCGGGCTATCCACACGCACCAACACCGTGACGCACGGTTTTCGTGGCGCCGCACGTCGAAGTGCTCGCGGTGGTGGCGGCCCGCGGCGATGCGAGAGTCGTCGGCGGATGAGACCCATCGGGCCGCGGTTGCAACTCCTCTGCGCCTAGACTAGGAACCACGGACGTCATGCGGCCGGATTGCACCGAAGAACTGTATCGCCTCCTCCAGAGCCGAATCCTAGTCTTGGACGGCGCGATGGGAACGACCATTCGCGGCTATGGCCTGGACGAGGCTGCCGCGCGAGGGGAGCGCTTCGCGGACAACGACAAGGACCTGCTCAACAACGGCGACATCCTCTCGCTAACGTGCCCGGAAGTCATTCGCGACATCCATCGACGTTTCTACGAGGCGGGCTCCGATGTCGTCGAAACCAACACGTTTTCGGCCACGACGATCTCTCAATCCGAGTTCTTCGTCGAGGACCCCCGAGAATCCGGCAAGGGCCGCAAAGACCCCGAGTTCTTCCAGCGCGAAGTCCTGGAGAATCGCTTTTTGCAGGAACTCGTTCACGAGTTGAACGTGAAGTCGAGCCAGCTTGCTCGCGTCGAGGCGGATCGCGTAGCCGAGGCCGTCGGGAGCCCGCGTTACGTGGCGGGCTCGATCGGCCCGCTCACCGTCTCCCTTTCAAACTCACCAGATCCGGACGACCCTGGTTTCCGCGTCGTGACCTTCGACCAGGTGAAGCAGGCCTATCTCGAACAGATACGCGCTCTCCTGGAGGGTGGCTGCGATATCCTCATGGTCGAGACCATCTTCGACACCCTCAACGCGAAAGCCGCCCTCGTGGCGATTGAGGAGGTCTTCGAGGACGCCGGTCAGCGGATGCCCGTCATCATCTCAGCGGCTGTAGGACGCGGCGGTGAGACGATGATCTCGGCCCAGAGCGTCGAGGCATTGTGGCACGCCATTAGGGGCTACACCCCACTCGCCGTGGGCCTGAATTGCTCCACGGGCCCGAAGCTCATGCGACCACACCTTCAGGATCTGTCGGACGTCGCGGACTCCTTCGTCTCCTGCTACCCCAATGCCGGCCTCCCGAATCCGCTGGCGCCGACGGGCTTCGATCTCGGGCCAGACGACATGGCGCGATTCATCGGCGACTTCGCTGACGCGGGTCTCCTCAACTTTGCTGGTGGATGCTGCGGCAACACCCCCGAGCACGTCGCGGCCATTGCGAAGGCGCTCAGGGGCAAGGCTCCCCGTCGGCTCCCCGTCCGCCGCTCAGCCTAGGGAGGGGCAGCGCACCGCCCCCACCTAGGGACGTCGACTCGACTGGCACAAGCCGTGCCAGGGAACATCGGTCGTGGAGTTGCCCGAAGCCGCTCTGAACCGCAGCGCGCAAGCAGGACGAAGCGGTAACCTGACGGCTCTAGCCGGAACAACCAGATGGCCCCCCGGCGCTTCGTCCCAACCAGAGCGGCCGCCGAGGCCCGGTCAGGGTCGCATGACGAACAACGCGACGCGGCCCGTGTCCTCTGAATCGGTGTAGGTCGTGGCGACGTCAAGTGCCCCGTCGCCGTTGATGTCGGCCAGGGCGACGTCCACCAACGAAGCGACCTCCGTTGCCAGTGGAATCGGGTCACCGAACGATCCATCGCCGGCGTTGAAGAACACGCCGATGCTGCCCGTGGTGGTCGAAGCTGCGGCCAGATCGAGATCGCCGTCCTGGTCGAGGTCTCCCGACTGCACGTGGTCCGCGCCGTCCCACACCAACTCGACCGGGGCCTCGAACGCGCCGTCTGACCGGGTGATGAGCACCCACAGCGATGTGTCGGAAGACACCACAACGTCCGGCTCGTTGTCTGCGTTCAGATCGGCGGCGTGCACTCCGGTCAGTTCACAGGCGTTGCACACGACCGTCGAGCCGAACTCGTCGAAGGTGCAGTCACCGTTGCCTTGAGCGGTCACGATTTCGCCGCCCCAGCGACTGGCGACAACATAGTCAAGGAATCCGTCACCGTCGTACTCAAATTCTGTAAGCTCGAACCACCCATCCCCGCCGGTGAGTTGTTCGGACTGGGAAGCTCCGGCCTCCCACTCGCCCCCCCCGGATCCCCGAATGCAGTACGTGTTGTAGCCTTCAGTGTAGAACACGTCGAGGCGCGAGTTGCCGTCGGCCTGGCCGAGGCGAATGCGAGACCCTCCCCAGATACTGGTGACATCGAACGTCGCCGCATTGCCGAGCGTGCCATCGCCTTGGTTGGACAAGACACTGTAGCGACCCGGACCGTACACAATCAGATCTGTGTCGCCATCTTGGTCCATATCGCCGGCGTCGATACTGTGGGCATCCGCGGGGACCGTCTTCGGCGAGGCGGGCGAATAGCCCCCGACACCATCACCGCTGAAGATGCTGATCGTCCCGGTGGTGTTCACAGTGACGATATCGAGATGAGGGTCGAGCTCGGTGAGCACGAGCCGAATCGCCCCGCCGCCGGCCGCATGCAGTTCCGGGGCCGCGGGCGCGCAGAACTCCCCGGCATCGACGGTGCCGTCCTCGCAGGCTGGATCGGAGCCCGTCGTGGAGCTGCTGTCCGAGTCGGTCTCCGTCGTCGCTTCCGAACTCGTCGCGTCATCGTCATCGTCGCCATCGCTATCCCCATCCCCGTCGCCATCCCCGTCGCCATCCCCATCTCCATCCCCGTCGCCATCCCCATCTCCATCGCCATCCCCGTCGCCATCCCCATCCCCATCGCCATCGCCATCCCCATCCCCGTCGCCATCGCCATCCCCATCGCCATCGCCATCCCCATCCCCGTCGCCATCGCCATCCCCGTCGCCATCGCCATCGCCATCCCCGCCCCCATCGTTCGGCTCCCCGGGGCCCGTACTGGAGTCGCTCGCCCCGTCCGTTGACGGGTTCGGGTCGAAGCAGGCGGCGGCGGTCAGCGCGGTGCCGAGGGCAGTTCGAGCGAACGAACGAAACATCGCCAGACGGGATAACACGCTCGGCTCACGCCGGCGACGACAGGCCGCAAAAGGCCTGGCCTCCTTCCGCGATGGTCCGCTCCCTGGATTCGCGGCCCCCGGGGCGGCGCCATCTTGGCCGGTTTTGGTGCGACTGGTGGGCCAAGACCACACAACATGACCCTCGAAGCCGCCCGCTCGAGGCGACATGGCCAGCGCGTGGGTTGCCGGTTGCGGTGACACGTCCTCGCGGTGGTGGGGCGAGTCGAGTGGGACGACCTCACGCTGTTTCGACTTCGATCGCCACCACGCTGCCCCGCGGGACGCCAGGAGCGAGGACCATGCCCGCGACCCATCCGCCCCGCCAGCTTCGCGCGGCATTGTGTCTCGTTGCTCTCCCCAAGCCGGCAACTTGGCGGGCGATGAGCGGCCGCCAGTCCTAGCATTGCATCCCAGGTGGGCGCGAGTCCGCCGACTTCGCGGCGCAGACCAAACCAAACACCGTCTTCCTAGTGAGCCCGGAAGGAATCGAACCTTCAACCCGCGGATTAAGAGTCTGATATTGCGGGGAACCCGGGGTTGCCCTAGTCTACCCGCGATGGAGCGTGAAACGTACTATTTACGCCACTACGCGCCGGTTGGCGGCACTTTCGGGTACCCGCGAGAACCCGGATCGACCCGGGGGTACCCGACGGCGGCTGTGCCCCCCGTGTGCCCCCGACTGCGCGCGAAAGGGACCCACACTTGCGCATGGTGCGCAACATGCTGACCGAGGCCGGCCTGCGGAAACAAGTACGAGAGCTCGAACCCGGCAGGGAACACACGATCGAAGTTGGTGGTGTCGAAGGGCTTCGCCTACGAATCAAGAAGTCCGGGGTTGCTTCGTGGACGCTGCGCTACCGCGTCGACACGGGGCAACGCCGCGTAACCTTTGGTCGGTACCCCATCCTTGGTTTGGGCGAGGCACGCGCGACCGCCCGCAGGCTGCTCGGACGGATTTCCTTGGGCGAGGATCCGAGCTCGCAACGCAAGGAGGCACGCGGCGGCGCCACTGTTGGCGACCTGTGGGAACGCTACCTCGACGAGCACGCGCGGCCACACAAGAAGCCGTCGAGTGTGCGCATGGATGTGCTCAACTGGCGCAACCATCTCGCACCTGTCTTGGCATCCATCAAAATCGACGCCGTCACGCGGGCCGACATCGCACAGCTCCACGCCAAGATTGCTCGGCCAAAGACACAAGCTCGTCGGAGTCGGCACGGAACGCCGCGCAAACCCGTTCTCCGTGGTGGCAAGGGAGTGGCAAACCGGGTGTTGGC
>QKPP01000090.1:0-1385 GCA_006508105.1 Myxococcales bacterium FL481
GGGATCGACGCGGCGACGCTGCGCAAGGCCATCCTGCCGTTTTACTCGACGAAGGCCGAAGGGACGGGGCTGGGCCTCGCGGTGGCGCGCGAGGTCGCCCAAGCGCACGGGGGGGACTTGACGGTGATGCAACGCGAAGGCGGGGGGGCGGTGGTCCGGCTGACGCTGGGTCCGACGTGAGCGGGCTGGGACCGAGTCACTCACGAGCAGTGTCACCGCGTCGGCGCGGCCAAGGCAGCTGCGTTTCTAGCGAGAACGCCCGGCCACGGACTGCTCGTGGGGGCTCCGACTGCGGCCCACGTGGGACTGCCACGCCACGCCACGCCACGCCACATTGTGTACAGCGTACGGTCGCGGGTCCAGTCCGCGCAGGTGAGCAACGAGACGGCTTGGGCTCTCCGTCGTGTTGCTCGCGCTCATCGAGGGCGCCGCCTAGGCAGCCGCGCTGTGCCTCGCTGCGGCGCCGCAGACCTCACTCCTCCAACTGAATCAGCCCGCACGTGTTCTCCAGGCAGACGATCTCCACCTCTGGAAACACACAGTCGCAGACGCTCCCCTCGTAGCCGGTGCACAGCTGCCGCTTCGCCAACTTGTACTCGGCCTCGAGGTGTGACGCGAGGGCTTCCACGCCACAGCAGCCGTCGCAGGAGGTCTCGACTTGCACACAATCGTCGACGGACTCACACGGCTTCCAAGTTGCCTCGACCAAAACCGTCGAACCGCTCTCGCTGAGCCCGAGGCCTTCGATCGTCGAACCGCCACCGCCACTCGAACTCGCGCCTCCGTTTGCCCCCGTGAGCGGTTCGGCGGGCGGCTCGTCGTGAGGGCCGGGGGCATCGCAAGCGCTGAGTCCCGCGACAACGGCGGCCGCGCAGAGCAGTGTTGTGGTCGAGTCGCACGGCATACCGTGAGCGTGCCTCCGTGATGTCTACCGATCACGTACGGCGAACGGGATCTCGGCATCGCTTTGCGTTCCAAACGCCGGTTGGGCCCGGTAGGGGCCGTTTTGACCCGGTTCAAGGTTGCTTCTCTCGCCGAGTTCAGGACGTGTGTTGTCGGGTCATCTGACCGCGTTCCCCGCCGTCGTCAAACCGGGACCGGGCGCTGCGATCGACGTCGCAATCGGTGATAAAGCGCGACGGCGGCGAGGTTCGGGACCCAGCACATCCATGCGACGCCACGGTAAAGGGTAGGATAGTCCACGCCGAACCCGGCCATGCCCACCGCCAGATATAGGCGCAACGTGACCGCGGCAAACGTGGCCGCGAAGCTGAGCTCCATCCAGTCGCGATGACGGGGGATGTCGTGGCGCCGGATGGCGATGAGGGCCGAGGCGGTGGTGCTCAGCCACACAAGCGCGAGCAACCCAAAGCCACTTTGCGCGA
>QKPP01000090.1:1395-3614 GCA_006508105.1 Myxococcales bacterium FL481
TGGTCAGCATGGGGCGCCAGCCCGCCGCCGCCGAGGCCTCCGACCAACACCGCGGCCACGTACACCCGGCCAAGCACGCGATGGACGGCCGGAAACCGCATGCGCAGTCGCGTGTGAAGCTGGGCGGGACCGACGAGCAACGCCACCGCACTGCCGAACACATGCGGATATCCGGCCCATGGGATGTCCCGAAACTTGGAGGCGATGCCCGGATTGAGATCGACCGCGAAAAACACAAACGCGTAGCCGGCGGTGACGACTGACAACAGGGACATCAAGACGAAACCGACTGCTCCGAGGGCGCGCACGGGGGGGCCTGTCGCCGCGCTGCCTGAAAGAGGGCCGACGAGGTTGAGTGTACCGCTGCCACGGTTGTTGCGCGGGTTTCGGCCACGGGTGCGAAGCGAACGTCTCACGACCCACGACAGAGCAAACGGCGTGCCGCCGCACCATCGTCGGAGAAGCCGGCTCAATCGCTTGCCAGCGGGCTGGTCGGGGGCGACGGCGGACGATTGTCCGCCGCGGTGTGGACGCCTGTCCGAGCTCAAGCGGGCAGATGTCCGCGCGCGGGCACGCGACCGGATCGAACCTCCTCGGGCGAGCCCCCGGCGCCGCTGTCGGACGCCAGGGCGAGCGGGGCTCTAGCCGGGAGGGCCGCGCTCAGCCGCGACGATGGGTAACCACTCCTGTCTTGACTCGAGGCCATTTGACCGCAGTAGAGCCACACGAGTGCAACATCGAGCTTCGTTCCGTCCGTTCCCCATGCGTTGGCCTCCCTCGCCGAGCAAGCCGACGGTTGGCCAACGCAATCCCCATCGAGCAAGGCAAAGTGCCGCGTCGCGTAGCTGCACCCCCCCGCCCGGCCCCCGGTTCTCCAGGTGGAATCGATAAAAGCCGCGGTGAGGAGC
Organism: Myxococcales bacterium FL481; assembly: GCA_006508105.1. Classification (GTDB taxonomy): domain Bacteria; phylum Myxococcota_A; class Polyangia; order Nannocystales; family Nannocystaceae; genus FL481. The sequence goes on from QKPP01000090.1 coordinate 2,304, forward strand.
GATCCACATCCGCCCAACATCGGGGTGTCCCGACGGTAGAGCTCACGGCTGCGGTCGTCGACCAGTTCGTGGCCGAGACCCTCGCTGGGGCCGTCGACGAGCCTGATCTTCTCAGAATCGTCGGCCACGCCACTATTGTACAATAGACAATCGCTCGCACGCGCCGGATAGTACCCGGGATACTGCCCGAGGCGCGACGACGTTACAGCCGGGCCCTAGCCCCCTAGGAGGCCTGTCATCTCGAGGGCAAAGCCGATCAGTGCCAACACCAGCCCGAGACCACCGATTGGATTGCCTCGGCCGAGCGCGACTCCAAGCCGGATGAGGAGGCGAACGACGCCCGACACGAGTCCGAAGAACAGAGCGACAAGCGTAAACGCGACGTTGACGGCCAGGGCGAGGGCGGGACTCCAGAGTGCAGTCAGTGCGGCAGCCACCACCCAGATCGACACAACGACGACTATGGTGTGCCACATCTGCCAGCGACGGGCGTCCGACCCTGGCGGGGTACGGCGTTCGACGGTCTCGCCTTCGAGGAGTCGCTTGAGCTCGTCTGCCCAGCGGGACAAGTACAGCTCCACGGTGATCAGCAGTAAGCCGATCAACTCGATGAGCGGTCCCAGGTATCGCAGAGCATCATCCACGGAACGAATCTATCGGTGAAGCTGAGGCCCGGTCAACGGTGAACCGCCCCGGGGATTCCCGAGAGTGATGTACCGCGGTTTCCGGAGTCGGATTCTTGCAGTTTGCTGGCTCGCCCGCGAAGACGCTGCGCACCCTCGTGGCAACGAACGTAGCGGCTCGCGGCATCGACGTCGCCGACATCGCCACGGTGATCCACTTCGATCCGCCGCTCGAAGGCTCGACGTACACCCATCGCAGTGGGCGAACGGGCCGCGCCGGCCGCAAGGGTCGAAGCCTGGTCTTCGTGCCCCGGAGCCTGCAGTTTCGCGTCCGACAAGTCTTGCGCAACGCGAACATCGAGACCCACTGGGAGCCAGTCCCGACGCCAGCCAAGCTGAAAGAACCGTTGGTCAAGCGGGCCCGTCGAGAATTGCACCAAGCGCTGGCGTCGTAGCCAGGCCGGCGTGACGACGGCTCGGCGGTTGGGTCACGTCTGTCGGCGCGGCGACGTGTCGGGGCGCTCCGCCGGGCCGACGGCCAAGCTGCGCCCGCCGTCGCACCCCAGAGAGGTCGTGGGTCGCGACACAGAGACCCCCTCGACGCGACCACGGATCGAGGCGGGAACGCAACCGCGGTCCTCCGGGCCCCGGTGGCCGCCAACTCGCGCATCGGTTGCAGGTCGGCGCC
>QKPP01000060.1:0-1540 GCA_006508105.1 Myxococcales bacterium FL481
GATCTCGAGCGGCTCGTTTCGAACGCACGGCATGATCGTTGCGCCCTGCTCGATGAAGACGCTATCGGCCATCGTTCACTCGTTTGCTGACAGCCTACTGATTCGATCGGCGGACGTCGTGCTGAAGGAACAGCGGAAGCTCGTCCTCATGCCGCGTGAATCACCGCTCCACGCCGGCCACTGCAAGCTGCTCTACGAAGCCGCGCAGCTCGGCGCGGTAATCTCGCCGCCCATGCCAGCCTTCTACAACGAGCCCGCCACCATCGATGACCAGGTGAACCACAGCGTCGGACGCGTGCTCGACCTGTTCGACCTCGACGTCGGGGTCGTGAATCGCTGGAACGGTAAGAAGGAAAAGCCAACCGTTCGAGAGCCGCTCGGCAACGGCACCACAGTCAAGGATTTCAGTTGAGGAAACGGACCCACGAGGTCGAAAGGAAGAGATGGCCATGAGTGTTTCAGTCGATCGCAGCAAAATCCCACGGACCTACCGGGAGTACATCGAGAAGTTGAAGGAGGCCGGGGAGGCCGTCGAGATCGACGACGAAATCGATACGCACCTCGAGATTGGCGCCGTCTGCCGCCATGCGTATGAGACCAGGGCCCCGATGCCGATCTTCAACAAGATCAAGGGGACGCCGGAAGGCTTCCGCGCCTGCGACATCGGCTACTCCAAGTCCGGGACGCCCGGCAAAGAGTGGTGCCGACTGGCCATCATGCTCGGTCTGCCGCCCGAGACCAGCCTGATGGACATTCAGAAGGCGTACATCGAGGCCAAAGAGGGGACCGAAGTCCACGAGCCCGTCATCGTCGACCCTGCGGATGCACCGTGCAAGCAGAACAAGTGGACCGGCGACGAAGTCGACATCACGAAAATCCCCGCGCCCCTCGCCCATGACGGAGATGTCGCGCGCTACATCGGAACCGCCGGGGTCAACATCGTGCAGACGCCGGACAAGAGCTGGACGAGCTGGTCGATCAACCGCGCGATGATCGTGAACGGGACCACGATGACCGGCCTTTGGCTGAGCACCCAACACAACGGCATGGTGCACGACCAGTGGACAAAAGAAGGCAAAGACACGCCTTGGGCGATGGCGTTCGGTGTTCCCCCGGTCGCCCTGTCCCAAGCATCCTCCAAGGCACCCGATTTCGAGAACGAGTACGACTACGCGAGCCGACTGCTCGGCGAGGGCATCCGGATGGTCAAGTGCGAGACGAGCGACCTGATGGTCCCGGCCGATTCCGAGATCGTCCTCGAAGGCTACGTCTCGAAGGATAAGTTCGAAAGTGAAGGCCCCTTCGGCGAGTATCAGGGATACTTGCCATTTGGCTCCGACAACCGCGCCCAAGTGAACGTCACGTGCGTCACGTACCGCGACAACCCGCTCTTCCCACTGACGGTTCCGGGTAAGCCGATCGATTCATGCACGGTTGGGATGGGCTTCTTCATGTCGGGTGACGTCGTCGTCGCGCTGCAGAAGGCGGGCTTGCCGGTGGTTGATGCCATGCTGACGATGGAGTCCGCGCTGGCCTGGCT
>QKPP01000060.1:1550-3609 GCA_006508105.1 Myxococcales bacterium FL481
CGTACGCGTTCGCAACGATTGGAACCAAACGACGGGGCTGTCGATGGAGGACTTCGTCCGGAAGATCGGCAACACGCTCTGGACGCAGCACGTGGGCAACGTCTGCACCAAGATGTTGGTGGTCAACGAGGATGTCGATCCGGACGACTGCCTCGAGGTGACCTGGGCGTTCGCAACCCGGAACCATCCGACGAGGAGCACCTACACGTTCCCCGACATCAAGAACGCCGTCGGCACTGGGCTCGAGGCGTATCACAGCCAGAGCGACTTCATTCACGGAAGCGGACTGACCGCCTACAGCTGTCTCCCGCTCGAAGAGAAGACGGGTCAGCCACTCGAGAGGATTCTCACCTTCGAGGCGAACTACCCGGACCCCATCAAGAAGAAGGTCCTCGACAACTGGTCGAAGTGGGGCTTCGACAAGTAGCGCAGAGCTGAAATGACGCCGGACGAGTTGCTGAAGACCGCGACCGCGATGCCGCTGGCGAGCCCTGGCTACGCCCCCAGCGGTACGCGGTTCACGGACCGCGAGACCTTTCAGATCCACTACCGCACCGAGCGGAAGGCGGTCGAGCGATGGGTGCCCGAACCCCTGAAGGTGGTGGACCCCATCGTGAGGTTCGAGGTCGTCAAAATGGGAAGCGCCAGCGGGTGCGGAATCTTCCACGAGAGCGGACAGATGATCGAGGTCGAGCTCGACGGGGTGCGCGGAAACCTCGTGCACATGCTGTTTCTGAACAGCGAGGCCGCCATTCTCGCCGGTCGCGAGGTCTTCGGGTTCCCGAAGAAGTTCGGGAATCCGATGCTCGAGGTCGACGGGGACGCGCTCCTCGGCACCCTCGACGTGGGCAAGGTCCGCGTCGCCACCGCAACGATGGGCTACAAGTACGAAACGTCCGACAGCGACCAGGTCCTATCCGAAACCGAAGAGACCAAGACCTTCCTCCTCAAGATGCTACCGCACGTCGACGCAAGCCTTCGCGTCTGCGAGCTGGTGCAGTGCTCCACCGTCAACGTGGTCATGAAAGGGGCATGGACTGGACCCGGGGACGTCGACTTCACGCCCCACGCGCTAGCGCCGCTTACGGCGCTCCCCGTCGTCGAGGTGATCAAGGCCACCCACACGATCATGGACATGAGCTACGGCGGGGCGAAAGTCGTACACGACTACCTCGCGTAGACAGTCACTGCGATGGCGGTCGGCTCGTAGAGCGCGTCGACGATCGAAATCGACAACGGAGTGGTCACGTTCGGTCTACGGTTTCGCGTCTAGGACAGGCGATAAAACTCAGCTGTTTCGAAACCGACACCTGCCCTTCCGACGAGGGTTCAAGTATACCGTTCGTTCGATGTCCGGCGCGAGCAACGATGAACGAAGCACCGTGTCTTCAACGTCCCGGTCTTGTTGCGCGTGCAAGCAATCTTCGAGCTCGAGTGAAGCCGCGTCCGCGCTCGCCGGTTTGGCCCGTGAAGAGTACGTTCGGACGCAGCCAGGGCCGTTTGCCGCGCGGATCGCGAGCGTCGACCTGGTCGACTTCCGGCTAGGCGTCACCTCGACGCGGGGTTCGACCGTATACCGCTGCGATCCGGAGCCCGGTATCGACGTGATCGCCCTGCCAATCGCTTGGAGAGGCGACTCGCGTTGGAACGGAGAGTTGATACGGCGCCCCGCGCTCCTGCGGTACTCCGGGCCATTCGTCCGCACAGGAACCGACGTCTGCACGATCGAAATCGGTTTCGCGCGAAGACCCATCGAGGTAGCGGCAGCCGCTCGCGCAGGCGCAGCGCGAGCCCAGATGTCGATTCCGCGCGGTCCAGTGCTGAGCAACGGAGGGCCCTCGGCCCCCTTGATGAGTACGCTCCGAAGGCTTGGACGGCTAGCGACGACCGCGTGCCGCTACTTCGACAACACGATCCTTCTTCGCATGTTCCGCGACCTACTCCGCGAACAGATCGTGGAGCTTTACGCGCGCGGATCAACACAGGCACATGGAGCACCTAGAGACCGCTCGAGCCAACTGCGATGCGTAAGACTTGCCGAGGAACGCTTCGAAGAGAT
>QKPP01000212.1:0-1622 GCA_006508105.1 Myxococcales bacterium FL481
CGGCCGGCGAAGCGACGGAAGGGGGTCAAGTGACGCTTCCACCGGACGTGGGTGAGGCCGGGGCGGATTCAACCCAGTTTGTGGAGCGGACCTCGAACCCCGCCGACGCGACGGCTTCCGGTGCCGAGCACTTTGGCGGCGCGCGGCCGCCTGGGGCACGGCGGTGGTTGGTTGCGGCGCGAGTTGGCGGCGGCGCGGGGGCGGGCGGGTTGCCCCGCGTTGGTCCGATGTGGCGCGGAGCCTTGATCGCGACTTGGCCACGCCTGCGCACCGAACTCTCGGGCAGCTACCGCTCGCGCCAAGACGTCGAGCGGGCCGACGGACAAGGAGCGCGCTTCGATGCCTGGTACGTGTCTGGCCGGGTCTGCCCGCGATGGTTCGGCCGACCGGTCGCGCTGTTGGTGTGCGCGGTGGTCGAGGGCGGTGCGATACGGGGAGTTGGGCAGGGATTGGCCGACAACCGGGCGGTTCAGCTGCCATGGTTCGCGCCGGGCCTCGGGCTCGCCGCGGTCTGGACGCCGTTGCGGGCGCTCGGGCTGTGGGTGGGCGCCGATACCCTCGTCGCGGGGGTGCGCCCCCGATTTTCCGCCACGCATGTGGGGGACTTGCACCGCGCCGGGGCCGTGGCCGCGCGGCTGGGGGCCGGTGTGGAGTTCTATTTTCATTGACGGATTTGCCAGCGCACGAGCAAGTGGTTGGGTGAGCGCCGCCAAAGGCAACGAGGACTCCTCCTCGCTCGCATTTCGTCGGCTCTATCGCCGGCACTACCCATTTGTGTGGCGCTCGCTTCGTGCAATGGGATTGGCTGACAGTGGTACCGACGATGCGGCGCAGGAGGTGTTTGTCGTTTTGCATCGACGCCTTGCGGACTACGACCCGCAGCAGGACATGCGCGGCTGGCTGTACGGCATTGCGCGCATGATCGCGCGCAAATCCGGTCAAAGAATCCGGCGGGAGCAGCAGCAGCGACGAGAGTTCTCGCATGTGGAGACGGTACGGCCGCCGGCCGTCTCGGCCGCGGCCGATCCCGAGCGCGCGCTCGAGCAGCGTCAAGCCGCGGATTTCGTGCAGTTGTTTCTCGACCAACTCGACGAGGAGAAGCGGCACGTCTTTCTTCTCGCGGAGATCGAAGGCTTGTCCGCCCCGCAGATCGCCGGGCTAGTCGATGTGTCGGTGAACACTGTGTATTCACGGCTTCGGCTGGCGAGGCAGCAGTTCGCCGCTTGGATCAAGCGTCGGCAGGCCATTGAGCATCGGGAGTCTCGTCATGGATGAGTTGGATCCCCACGCTCGCGGTCTGCTGGAGGCCTATCGTCGTGAGCGTCCGGGAGCTGAGCCGATGCACAAAAGCTGGCGTGAGGTGCGCTCCCGAATCGGGTCGCCCGGTGGCTCGCTCTCGACCCCGGCTCCACGAAGGAGACAGCGAGCCATCCGTGGCGCTTTGGTGGCTGCGATGGCGGTGGCGGCGGGCTGGCTGATCTGGCAGGTGGTGCCGAAGCGGGCGAGTCGCGGAGAAGCGGCGACGCACGCTGCGGCCGAGTTTCAGCGGGCGGGCGACGAAACGCACCGGGCCCGGCCCGGGGCCGGTCGGCGAGAGGCACCAACTCGGGCGCCGGCGGACG
>QKPP01000212.1:1632-2406 GCA_006508105.1 Myxococcales bacterium FL481
CCTCGCGGGCGTCGTCGAGCGATCCGGCCGGGCGTGCCGTCGCGGCGGAGAAGGTGGTGGTCGGTTCTCGCAAACCACCGTCTCCGGTCTCGTCCCCGAGCGTTCGGGGGCCCGTGGCCGCCACTGTGCTCGACGAGGCACAACTCATCGCGCGGATCAAAGACGCGTTCGTCGCCACGGATCATGCCGTGGTCTTGCGGCTGATCGCCGAGCACGAGCGTCGGTTTGCTCGCGGTGCCATGACAGAAGACCGAATGGCTTGGAAGGCCGTGGCGTTGTGTCAATCAGGGGCTGTGTCCAAGGGGGCGGTTGCGGCGGCGCGACTGATGGAACGGTTTCCGCACTCGCCGCATACCCGGAGAGTGGGGGCAGCGTGTGGGCGTTGAGTGTCGCTGGCCGCCGGCGACTGTCCTTTGCCTCATTTTGCATGACGGATTTCAAGCAAGCTTGGAAAGGCAAGGTATGAACTCGCGAAAACTCGCATTGTGGGGACATCTGGGTTTGATCTTGGCCGTCGCGGGGTGCGACAAACCAGGGTTACTTGGCATTGGCCACACCGGCGATCAGGACGGCGACGTGGACGATGGGGGTGGGGAGGGGGAGCCGGACCCCGACCATGATCAGCCCCCGTTCGATGTGGGGCCTCCGCCTGACGATGACGACGACACGCCGCCAGGCGACGAACCGATGTGGGACGTCGGCATGCCTGACGACGACGATGACACGCCGCCAGGCGACGAACCGATGTGGGACGTCGGCGCGCCGGACGATGAC
>QKPP01000212.1:2416-2845 GCA_006508105.1 Myxococcales bacterium FL481
GCCGGTGTTCGACATCGGCGCGCCCGATACCGGTGATGCCGAAGCTCCGGGCGAGTTCCCGGATTGGAGTCGGCTCAGACCGCGCAATCCGGCGCATTGCTTGATCAAAGACAATGCGTTGTGTGAAGGGATGCCGGATTCTACTGATTACGGTTTTGCAACCGGCCAGACCCTCAGCAACCTTGAGTTGCTCGATTGCGAGGGAAACCCACACGAGTTTGCCGAGCTGCTGGCGCCGCGTCCGGACAACGGTCTGTACAACAAAGGCTTTGCCCTAGGTCTCGGGGCGGGCTGGTGTGAGCCATGCAAGGCAGATGCGAGGTATTGGGCAGAGCTCTCCGACTACGTACGAATGGAGCAGATCGAGTTTGTATACTTGTTGTTCGCGGGCGAACACGCGGGCGACCTGGTAACCGAGCGGCACTGCGA
>QKPP01000212.1:2855-3604 GCA_006508105.1 Myxococcales bacterium FL481
AGGAGTGGAGCGACGAGATCGTGAAGAACAAGTACGCGGTGTGGATCGATCCGAGTCAAGAGATTGACGCACTGATGAAAGAGAACCCACTCGATGCGGTGCCGTATAGCTGGTTTGTCGACGCAAATGCCAATATTCGTTTACGCAACGCCCCCCCATCGTTGCAGCCGGACGGGCTTGAGGAGATACTCGAGGAACTGCGCGACGACCCCTACGGAGCCGGGCAATAGCCCGGACCAGAAAAAAAGAAAACACCGCCGGCGAGGCGGTGCTTCGTAGTTGATTGCGAGCCGGTGCGGGCGCAAAGCGGGAGCCGGCCAGGTGAACCGGGGCGTGCCCTAGTTCGTTGCCTTATGGGCTCGGACGCGTTCGAGCAACTCAGGTAGCGTGTCTTCCCACTTGGCCACGAGCCCGTAGTCAGCGACCTGGAAGATCGGGGCCTCCGAGTCCTTGTTGATGGCGACGATGGTCTTCGAGCCTTTGATGCCGGCGATGTGTTGAATGGCTCCAGAGATGCCCACTGCGATGTAGAGGTTGGGCGCGACGATCTTGCCGGTCTGTCCCACCTGCAAATCGGCCGGCACCAGCCCGGCATCAGTCACCGCTCGGCTGGCTCCGAGTGCGCCTCCGAGGGTGTCGGTGAGTTCCTCGAGCACCTTGAAGTTCTCCGCTTCTCGCATGCCGCGGCCGCCAGAGACGACGATCTCCGCCTCGGTCAGGGCGGGTCGGCTGCTTTCGGTCTTCTCGAT
>QKPP01000128.1 GCA_006508105.1 Myxococcales bacterium FL481
TCTTCTTGGCAACCTTCTTCTTGGCGACCTTCTTCTTGGCAACCTTCTTCTTGGCGACCTTCTTCTTGGCAACCTTCTTCTTGGCGACCTTCTTCTTGGCAACCTTCTTCTTGGCAACCTTCTTCTTGGCAACCTTCTTCTTGGCGGCCTTCTTCTTGGCAACCTTCTTCTTGGCGGCCTTCTTCTTGGAATTCTTCTTCGAGGCGCGCTGTCTCGACGCCGCGCTCGCTGGCTTGTTCGCGGTTCGCTTGCGTACTGATTTCTTTGGTTTGCTCGCCATCGCGTGCTCCGGGCAGTGTGGAACGGAAGTCGTAGCCAGTGTAGACGTCGTCGGTTGACGTGGAAAGCCGTCACTGACCTGCCGGCTCGGGGGAAACTCGGTCGTCGCTTTGGCGATGGCCACCGGCGAAGGTCGTGGTGTCGCCGTCTTGAGCTGGCGTAGCTGCCAGCAAACGGACTGGGACCCAGCGTCGACCAAGCGGCCGATCGCCGGGATGATCGGTTCGCCACGATCGGTACCGCGATGGATCGCGGCGTCGGGAAGATCTCGTCGACGTCCGTGCCGTCGAGGCCAGGCCCCGAAACCGGGTGCGTGTAGGTGATGAGACCGAGTCAGACTGCCCGCGCGACGGGTTGATGGTCGATCGTCGTCGCGATGATGGTCGATCGTCGTCGCGATGATGGTCGGTTCGTGGCGCGGCCGGTCCCGGCGCGAACCGACCATCATCGGCGTCGACGACAGGTCGCCCGACTCGGCCGCAGCCCGGTGCGTTCCTCGGCCCAAGCAAAGTCGCTCGCGGCGTCGCCGAGCCGGCGGATCCGAAGAGCCCCTGGCCGCCGTGGCCGCGGTTCCGTGCCCAACTCGGCCGAGTCGGCCTCGTTGTCCGTTCTCGGGCTTTACAGCCCACCGAGGCGATCGCTAAAGTGGTGGCCTCCCTTGTGACCAGCATCGCAAGCGTACCGATCCGAGGAGTCGACCGAATGCCAGTTGTCGAGCACCCCCCCCACCAGCCCGCTCACGGCCGAGCTTTTTGCGCCGTTTTCGCAATCAGCCTCATCGCCGGCGCCTGCGGAGGTGAATCGAAGCCGAGCATCGCCGAGGCCCTAGCCACAGATGCGAACAAGAAGTTCGAGGACAGCGCGGAGTACAAGCCCAACCCCAAGCCCCGTCCCAGCGGGTTCTTGCCGCCGCCGACCGACGCTGAGTTTGCGGCGTGGAACCGCAAAGACCCCGAGGGCGAAAAGCACCTGTACAAGTGGGACAAGAAGAACATCGATCGCATGGAGAACTACTTCGAGGAGATCCGTTGCTTTCGAGATGAGATCAAAAAGGCCGGGCAACTCGCGTGGGGCGCGGAGCCGCAGAGTCCCAAAGAAGAGCAGTGGTACCAGTTCAAGCGCCAGTTCATCCCGTTCATCGACCGGTGGCAGCAGCGGTTGTTCGGGCAAGAACCCCGAATTTTGGAAAAGTCCAAGTTCATCGGCCACTTTCTCGAGGCCCACGAGCTGGTGATGAAGCAGTACCCCCAGGCCTACAACGAGTCGGACGAGCTACAACTCAAGAAAGCCGACGCCCACTGGGTCGTCGTCGAGTCCAAGGTCCATCGGTACATGGAGGGGCTCAATCACAAGCCCATCGAGTGGAAAGACCCCAAGAAGTACGAGGCATTTTGTGCCGAGGCGCTCAAGGAGCCCGATGACGGGCCCAAAAAACAGCGCGGGAAGCGGCGAGATAAATCGCTAGACTAAACCGTACATGCCCTCCGCCGAGTCTCCGTCCCCCGAGGTCGTCAGTCGTGAGCTCGCACATGAGCTCATGTCGCCGTACTGCCCCGGGCGGACCGTGGCGAGTTGCACGTCCGGGCAGGCTCGCTTGCTCGAAGACGAGATCCGAGAGCAAGTAGCGGCGGGCAAGTCCCGCGAGCAAATCAAAGAGGCTCTCATCGCACGCTTCGGCGAGGAGACGCTGGGCAGCAGTACCAACCCCACGGTGGTCTACGGCACGCTCTTGCTGGCCCTGGTTGGCGCGGTCGTGGGGGCGTTTTTTGTCCGGCGGTGGCGGGCGTCCGGCGATCGAGCGTCCGCGTCACCGCGGGGCTGGGCTCAAGAGCATGCTGTGGCGACCTCCGTCTCCCCCAGCGCGGTGGAGCTCGATCGGCTCGAGGACGAACTGGATCGCGTCGAGGACTTCTAGTCGGCGCGTTGCGCGAGTGATGGTCGTCAAGGGAGCCGTTTCGTTCGTTTGCGCCAAGTTGTTGCGCTCGAGTCGGATCAGGTAAACGTGGACGAACATGCTGACTCTAGTCGTGCACGAAAAGGGCGGAAAAACCCGACGCGTGGGCTTCGGCGGCGACCATTTCACCGTCGGTCGCGATGACCAAAACCACCTGGTCTTGGATCGCACCAACGTCTCGAAACAGCACCTGAGGTTGGCCCGACGGGACGGCACGATCGAGCTGGTCGACTTGGGGAGCACGAACGGCACCTACCTCAACGGACGCAAGCTACGGGCGCCCGCGGCGGTCCGACGATCGGATCGGATCTACGTGGGCGACTACATCTTGATGCTCGAGGGCGATGACCCGGCGATTCGCCCCCGCCAAGTGGCCGAGATCGATGTTCGTGGGCCGGATGGGGCGCTGCTGCGCACCAGCATCACCTTGCCGACGAGCGCCAATGAGACCGGGCAGGCGCTCCCCGGCGTGGATCCGGTCGCCGGAGACCCCGTGCTGACGTCGGCTCGCCAGGTGGCGGCGGCGGGCACCGAGAGCCGCGCGCTGGATGGGGTGGTCCGGCAGGTACTCGAGACGGTGCTCGTCAACCTTGGCAACCTCGACCCGTTTGTCGCGGCGAAGCCGAGCAAGGAAGATCGGCGAGAAGCGAGCAGCCTGGTCGACTCACTCCTCGCTGAGCACGTCGGCGGGGGCCGGATCGACGAGGCGGCGGACACGGAGGGCTTGCGACGACGCGTCCTCGCCGAGCTCCTCGACTTGGGCCCCCTCGACGCGATCATGGCCCGAGAGGACGTCCGCGAGATCCACGTGGTGGGGAACGGCCGCATTCGGGTGGTGCGGGCGAGCGAACACGATGGGGTGACGGTCGGGCTCTCGGACCATTCGTTTAGCTGCAATCGCGCGGTCACGTTGGTGATGCATCGACTGGCCCGCCGTCGCGGTTTCCTCGTGGAGGGCGCGAACGTGGTGGAAGGCCGAGTGGACAACGGGTTTTATCTGTACGGCCTCGTGCCGCCGAGTCAGGTGCGGGTCCCGGTCATGAGCCTGCGCCGAACTCGAACCGACGCGCGCAACCTCGATGCCCTCGTGCAAGAAGGCGTGCTGAGTCCTCAGATGGCCACCTTGCTGAGCGCGGCGGCCCGAGGTTGTCGACGCATCGTCATTTGCGCTTCGGGCGGGGTCAACCTCGACCGCTTCGTGGGCGCGTTGTTGGGGGAGGTCCCCGACGAGTTGCGGGTGGTGTGTGTCTCGGATGCGGGGCGCTTGGGGATCGATCGCCCGGGGTGGATCCAGGTGCGCCGCCTGGCCCAGCCCGGCGATGCGATCGGCCTGGCCGACACCCTCGGCGTGTTGTTCCGGGGAGGGGTGGATCTTCTCGCGTCGCAGCGCTGCCGCGCCGAGGATGCGGCGTCGGTGCTCGACGCTCTGTCGGGGGCGGCGACGGGCGTCGTGGTTTCCACCTGGGGGGTGGACGCGGAGCACGCGTTGACCCGGCTCGCCGCCATGGGGGCTCGTGCCGGTTGTTCGGTTCCGGCGTTGACGTCGGCGCTCGCCCGCTCGGTCGATCTCGTCGTGCGCCTCGGCGTCGGGGTCAATCGAGAGCGACTGCAGGTGCTTGAGGTCAGCGAGCCGCGGGTGCGCGACGATGACAATCCGACGCAAGTGAGCCTGTTTCACGCTTCGCTGGCATCCGACGGCACCACGCGCTTTTCGGCCACCGGAAACGTGCCCCAGTTCGTGTCTCAACTCGCGGATCTTGGGGAAGCGATCCCCAATGCGGTGTTCCAAGAGCGTTGATGGCCGACCGTCGCGACGCTTCACGCTCCCTCGAAGAGCAACTCGACAAGATCGAAGATCGCTTGCGCGACGCGCCCCTCGGACTGCACCAAGTCGGTGATCCGGCCTCGGCGACTGCGTTGAACGATAGCCTGGTGCCCGCGGAGCATCAGCCGGTGTGGGCGCGCTGGGACGGGCTGGACCTTGGACAAGGAGAGACGATTTTGTACGCACTCGCGTCCGTGCCCGAAGCGACCCAGCGAGCCGCCCACGCCAAGTCGGTGGGCGCCGGTGACGTGGTCGTCGGTGAGCACGGGCACGACTTGCTGGCTCTGCCGCCGGACCCGTACGAAGAGGGAGCCGATGTGCTGTTGGTGACGGAGGACGGCGAACGGCAGCCCTACGCGTCGAGCGTGCCGCGATTGGTGCTGGGGGCGCTAGCGGAGATCACGGTGCTGTACGATCGGGAAGGCGAATTCCAAGGCGAGCTGTTCGAGGATGACGGGGAGCTGTCCGTGGGCGTGCGGCGTCGGCTGCTGCGGCGTCGGCTCGACGCCGATCCCGACGCGCCGCTGGCTCGGCTGGAACTAGGATTCATCTTGCGTGAAGCGGGAGAGCTTGCGGGGGCCAGATCTGAGCTCAAGCGGGTGATCAAAGTCGCCCCCGAGTATTCGCGGGCGCGCTTCGAGATGGGGCGGACCTTGTACGCCGCGGGGCAAGGCGACGCCGCGGCGAGGTCGTTCGAACGAGCCGCCGGGTGTGAGCGCGACGAAACCCTGTCCGCCTACTTTCTCGCGTGGGCGGTGGTCGCAGATGAGCGCGCACGGGACACGCGAGCGGCGGAAGTCCGCGGGCGCTGGCCGGGGTTTGCTGCGGCTCAAGCCGCGGCCGTCCGTGATGCATTGGATCATGGTCAACCTGACCGCGCGCGGGAGCACCTGCGGCTCGGCCTCGCGGTTGCGCCCACCGACGTGGCGCTTCTGATGTTGCGCGCCTCGGTCGACGACGCGTCGAGCAACGTCGAAGACGGCAAGGTTTGACGCGGCGAATGAGCCCCGCGTTGAGAGTGAGCTACGCCAGCCTACGAAAGCGATGCGACGACCCGATCGGCGTACTCCCGTAGCGAGTCGAGCCGCGCTTCGTCGAAACGCAGCGCGGCCCAGATCGGGTCGTCCTCGATCTCCCCCTCCAGCTCCCGGTCACCGATCCCGGTCCGGCACGCGAGATGGTCGGCGGCGGTGACCACGAGCACCAGGTCATGTGGGCGGGACGAACTCGAGCCCGGGCGATCGTGGCCGAGGTGGCAATGATGAAAACGGCATACCTCGGCGACTTGCTCGGGGAGCTCCCACGCTCGCGCAACGCGTTCCCCGACGATCGGGTGGAGTAGCTCGGACACCATGTCGCGTTCGCTGTCGCTTAGATCGGAGGCCGCCGGAATGCGAGTGAGAAGCGAAAGGACGATGGGGTGTCCCATGTCGTGCAACAAGCCGCAGAGGAACGCATACCCCGGGTCTTGGTCCAGCAAGGAACACACGCGTTGACTCAGGTAGCCCACGACGATGGAGTGTCGTCGAAGCTGGGCCAAGCGTGCTTGCGGTCGTCCGGTGAAGATATGCGCCTCCGCCACGGCCTGGGAAATGAGGCGACGCAGCAAGTCGGCGCCCAGGCGGACGGTGGCCTGGTGCAAGGAGGTCACCGATCCGCGACTGGCATGTAGTGACGAGTTGGCATTCGCCACGACCTTGGCGGCGATCAACGGCTCGTGCCGGATCGCGGTTTCTAGGTCTCGGGTCGAAGATGTGGGGTCGATGGCCAACGCCATCAGTGATTGGACGGCGGCCGGCAGCAGCGGGATACGAAACGATCGCAGCAACACGCGATCCCGAATGGTTCGGGCGAGCTCGGCGAGCTGGTCGGCTCGCGCGCCTCCGATCGACTCACTCTGTTGCCCCAGCAACGGCACGCCGTGGGATCATGAGACGATTTGCGGCAACGTCGAGGGCCCTTCGGAAGCGGCAATGGGACGCTTGGGCCTCGCGGTTCAGACCGAGTCCGTCGTCCCCGGGGCCATCGTCGGGGCCGGCCCGGATAGAGTCCGTCGCGCCGCCCGGCGAGGTTTGCACCAGGCGCAGGCGAGCGGGGGACGCATCGGCTGCCGCCTACTCGGCCGTTTCGCCGGGGGGCTTCGGCTGCGCCGCGGACTCACCGCCGTCCTCGGCCATCTTGCCGGCCGCAGGACTTGAGGACCCAGAGTCCGGACGCGGCGCCGCGGGGTCGTTGCGAGCGCCATCGGGGGGGGGAGCGGCCGGCCGTGTGACGGCTGCTTCGCTCGGCCCCGTGGCGGTCGACGCCGCCGGAGGCTTCGGTTCCGTCGTGGCCGACGTGTCGTTCGGCGAGGCGGTCAGGGGTAGCTGCACGACGACCCGGGGCGTCTCGACGCGATCGGCCGTCAGGACGACGACGCTTCGCTCGCCATCCCCCAGCGGAGGCGGGGGCGGGAGCGGTTGTTGTCCGGGGCCAAGCGGGTGACGACCGACCTCGCGGCGTACCCCGTCACGATCTTGCACGTATGTGTGCAGCGTGGCTTCTTGCCAAGTGTCGGAGATCGCGACGCTGTCGTTTCCGCCCGGGGTGGGCCAAGCTGGGTAGAGCAGGTCGACCAGCGATCGGCTGACCTCGACTACCTGCGGGATCAGGCGAACGGCCTGATCTCGGTAGACCCGATCGTCCAAGAAGAACTCGTAACGGTCTCCGCTTTGCGCAAATGCAAACAGTGGGCGACCGTTTCCGTCACGAACGTAGCCACGGGGGGCGGGCCACGGGGTCATCGCAGCGGCTTCGCGCACCGAGGGGCTCAGCTCGAGTTGATCCAACAGGCCGGCGGCGACCTCTCCGGCGGAGGCGGTCGGATCGAGGCGTTGGGCGAGGGGGAGCGTGGACTCCGACAACAACTGAGTCCGCGCGACGTCACTCGGGCTTTGCCACGTGGCGGCGTCGTCGGACAGCACGTGTCCACCGAGCGTGGTGGCCAGGGGGCGGGTCTGCACTGTCGGGTTGGCCGGCGCAGGAAGTGGGAGATCTCGCCGTCCGTACGCCTGCCGCACGAACTCAGCCAGCGGCAGGCCGCGATCGTGTCGGGCCGACGAGAGCGCCGAGAAGAACGCCAGCGCGTCTCCGCGCGCGTGCGCGGGCACGGCCGTGTTTTGGACCACGTGCAGCAACGCGCCGGTACACACCAGCGCCAACGCGAGATGGTGGGCGCGCTCGGCCGGTGACGCGGCGAGCCGCGCCTGTTCCAGGTGGTGGGTCAACCGCGCGGGAGACAAAGGATCGTCCGCGGGTGGATGGCGCAGCCACGACCAGGCCGAACCAGCGTCGCGGTTCTCCGGCAACCGCGTAAACCGGGAGGCAAACGAGGCTCCGTTGTGCGCGGTTTGGCGGCGGCGCAGTTGTCCCGCGCCGAGATCAGGATCGTCCCAGGTCGCGGCCCGAGCGTCCGCGCGGTCGAGAAAGTGATGGGAGAGCCGTGCCGACGGCGTCAGCTCGGCGAATGTTCCGAATCGCAACCATCCGACGGCCGTCAACTCCCACGCGTCGCCGTCGACACAGAACCGTCGGGTTTCGGCCGGCGCGCGGCCCGTGGGGCAGCTACCGGGTCCGCCGAGGGGGGCGGCGCCACTGTCCGCGTGCACGACGTCCTGCGTGCGCTCAAGCAAGCGGCGCTCGTCGGCCGCCAGCCATTGCGGGTCGACGCGCAGCGGCGAGAACAGGCCTTGCGTGAGCCCGCTTTCGTCCATCAGCACGCGATGCAGCCCGCTGCGCACCACCGCGGCTTCGGTCAGGGCCAGATGGGTCGAAGACACGTCCCAAGCGCGGGCAGTCGGGGTACCGAGCGTGAGCACGGCGCCCAGCGTTGAGCCGATCAGGGCGCACGTTGATTTCCGCGATCCAGCTGCTGTCATCGGGGCTCCGGCTCGGAAGGACGCGTGGTCGAGGGGGGCGAGGGTGTCGCTGGCTCCGTGTCGGACGGCGGGGCGGGCGTGTCGGACGGCGGGGTGGCGCTGCTCCCCGGCGGCGAGGGGGTGTCCCCGGCGGCGGACGCGGTCGGGTCGGGTGTCCCTGGCGAGGGGGGTTCACCAGAGGTGGATGCGGTCGGGTCGTTCGCCGCCGGCGCGGGGTCCGGGGCGGGGGCCGTACCGGTCGCGGCCTCGTGGTGAGCGGCCGACGGCCCGTCGGAGTCCGTCGGTTCGCCGCCGGCCGGAACCGCGGGGTCCCGCGGGTCTGCCTGGTCCACGGCGTCCTCCGGGCCGGGTTCGCGAACCGGGGCTGCGTCGCCATCGCTGTCCACGCCGATGCGGACCAAGTTGTCGTGGGCGAGCTTGGCCAAAATCAGCGTCGTGGAGATGTCGACGCACTGCGCGAGGCCACAGGTGATGAGCACCGCGACGCGGCGCGGCCGATCGACAAAGGCCACGGCGCGAACGGTCTCCAAGTCCGCGACCCAGGTTTCGTTCGTCACGTCGTCAGAGAGGGCGACGCCGGGCAACGTGGCGTTGAACGTGGCGACGACCGAATCGAACCCATCGGGCGGGTCGCGCCACGCCCGTACGCTGACATCGAAGCTCTCGTCGTGATCCACGGCGCGCAGGTGGACCCCGTGATAGCTCGGACTGCGCGGGAGGTCGGTGAGGGTTCCGACGTCGAAGTCGACGGGTTGCCCGGTTCGCAACACGATCTCGGCTGGGGTGAGCAACTCGCTCGCGTCGAGGTTCTCCGGTTGCACCGACCGGGCGACCGCGTCACGAGAAGGCCGCGCGGCGCCCGGACGAGCGGCCTCTGGAAGCTCGGCTTGACCGCCCGCGCGGCGGTACAGCTCGGCGTTGGCCCGATTGCGTTCCCACTGGGTCAAGCTGGCGAGCTCGCGGGGGGGCGCGAGATAGAGCAAATGGTCGGCGTGAGAATCGGCGGACTCCCACTTATGAAGGTCGACTTGATTGTGCCGCGCGACGAAGTCGGTGCGGGGGGCTCCGTCTCGTTGGGTGTCGGAGCGATAGGCCGCGTACCCGCGCTTGTAGACAAACAGGCGAAAGGAGACCAACCGCAAGCGTTCGCCGCTCGGGTGTCGGCGCGGGCGCCCGATACGATACCGACCCGCGGCGTCGGTCTCGCTCGATTCGGTGTGCGACCCGGCGGGTCCGATGAAGCCATCACCTTGGTCGTACGACCACACCGCCACCACCGTCGCCCCTTGGATCGGCTCGTTCGTGGTCACGTCGAGCACCTGGCCGTCGAACGGTCCGTACAGCGTGGCATCGGTGAGCGCATCGGCGGCGCCGCGAAACGTGGCGGGTCGCACCACGGGGGCGCATCCGAGTGCATTCGCGAGCACGAGGACGCTGAGGGACCAAAGGGCGGCTTGGTGCGGGCTAGCGGAAGGGGCGCTCAATTGACGGGCTCCGAGGCGGCGGATACGCTAGCCTCTTGTCGACGAGCGCGGTCTATCGCAGGCGCTGCACGCTGGCAAGTCACCGACCTCGTCGCCACCGCGAAGCTCTCGATGTCAGAATCGACGACTTGCCCTGGTTGTGGAGCGGAACGCGTTGCGGGTGCAGTCGCGTGCCCAGCTTGTGGCGCCGGCTCCAACGGTGATCCGACTCACGGCACCATGTCGTGCCCCGCGTGTGGGAGTTCCATCGCCCAAGGCTTTCAGTTTTGCCCCATGTGCGGCGCGGGGCTGGCCGGGGTGCAGGGGGGGCGGCAGTCGCACGGCGCTGACGTGCCGCCACGTGGCCCGGCCCGTCCCGACGATACGCTGTTCCCCGGCGTGCGGCCGGCTGGACAGCCTAGCGTGTTCATCGTGTTGGTGGGGCGCGACGGGAGCGAGGGACGAGCGATCCCCATCCCGTCCGCGGTTGTGCTGGGTCGGCGGGGCGCCGACGAAGCCTTTCCAGACGACCAGTTTGTGTCCCCCCGACATGTCCGCGTGGTTCCGCTGCGCGGTGGCGTGCGCTTGGTCGATTTGGAGTCGCGAAATGGGGTCTTCGTTCGTATCGGAGCGCCGGTCCCCGTGTATCCGGGTGACTCGTTTCTGCTCGGCCACCAGTTGCTTCGCCTCGACGGCATGGCGGCCGATGAGGGCATCCCGCCTCGCGACGCGAACGGTGTGCGGGGATTCGGGACGCCACTGGCCCCAGCGTGGGGGTGTCTGACGTTGCTCGGGGTGGGGGCCCGGCCCGCCGATATCTTCTTTCTACGCGAGCGAGACACTCGATTGGGCCGCGAGACCGGCGAGATCTTGTTCCCGCAGGATGCGTTCCTCAGTCGCCAGCACGCCCGGCTGCGGATGGAGCTGCGTGGCGGGGCGATGAATGTCGTGCTCGAGGATCTCGGGTCCGCGAACGGCACCTACCTGCGCATGCGCGGGGAGGCGGAGTTGTCGCGCGGCGACATGTTCCGCGTCGGCGACCAGGTGTTTCGCGTGAAGTGCTAACGGCCCGGCCCGGCCCGTGGCTGATCTCGTAGCGAGACCGCCTGCGGGTCGCACTGCCGCGTGGCTCGTCGGTGGTGCGCGCCACGATGGCCGCGGCATCGCTCATCGGGGCGGAGAGTCGACAGGCTGCCCTCGTCGCGCGGGCTCGGCCGGATTGGCGGCTTCCCGAGGGCCGGGCCGGATCAGTGTCCGAAGTAGAACATCGTGGCCAGACCGAGCACGATCGTGTTCGACATGGGACCACCGGTTTCGGTGGGGGTTTGCCCGATCCAACCGAGTTCGGGCGCGAGGCCCAAGCCGCCGCCTCGCCGCGGGCGTTTCTTATCGGCCCAGGGGAAGAAGGTGTAGCGCACGGCGCCGTGGAACGACGCACCGCCGTAGCCGAAGCGTCCGGAGATACCCTCGTTTCGCACCGCTCCCGCGCCGAAGCCAAATCCCGCCCGTACCGAGAGGTTGCGCCGCGGCATCGGCACTGCGGTCAGGTCGACGCGGAGGCCGAACATACGGTTGGTCTGCTCGGGAGCGACGCCGCCAGAGCTGCTCAGCGAGAACCCCAGCGCCAGCCAGCGGTAGACGGTTTGCCCGACCTGAATCTCGATGTTGTTGCCGACAAACGGATTGTCGGTGTTCAGGCCGTCGACGCGAACCAGCGAACCGGCGGCGGCGACGGTGCCTCCGAGGTAGGTGCCGTCGAGACGAGGCGGCCGAATGGAGGCGGTCCGCGCCGTTTCTCCCGCCGTTGCTCGCGGCTTGTCAGGGGGCGCCGCGGCGGCGCGTTCGGGGCTGGCCAGCGCGGCAAGCCCAGCACAGGCGCAGATCCAAGACGTCGCGCGGGCCCACACAGGGCGAGCCGAGACCAGACGGAGGGGGCCGTACACGGCCCAAGCATGGGCCACGATTCGCGCGGCGGGCAAGCCGATCGCCGCAGGCGCGCGCCGACCGGTGATCAGGGTCGCGCGCCCTTGCTCGCGCGGGGCGACGCCGCCTATTTTCCCGGGCGCGACGATGGATCTTCGACGGATCGGCGAGATGATCGGCGCGTTCCTGCTCGGCGGGGGCGTCGTCGCGGTAGCGTACGAGATCGCGTTGGCGCCGGGCGGCGAGCGGGCCGATGAAGGGGCCGGGGCCGACGGTCGGGCGACGGAGCGTCGGCCGACCGAGTCGGATCCGAGCGACGGCGCCCCGACCGGTGATGTCCTCAACGATCCGGCGGCCGGCGGTCCGGCCGGGCCGTCGGGACCGCTCGTGCCCAATGGCGAGGGGACCTACGATCAGTTCCCGCCGGTGTTCGACCCACCGCTGGTCCTTGATGCGGCAGCCGAGCAGAAGTTCCCCAAGCACGGGCTGGTCACGGCCGGCGCGGTCACGGTGCGTGAGCGGGCGGACCTGGAATCGCGCCGTATGGGGCTGTTGCGCGCCGGCACGAGAGTTCGCGTGCACGCGCAGCGCACCTTCGGCGGCGGCTGCAGCAGTGGCTGGCGCGGCATCTACCCGCGAGGGTGGATCTGCCTGCGGGCGGGACTCGATGTGGGCGATACCCCACCCGACGCCGGGTCGGTGGTCATCGCGGATCCCAAACTCGACGAGTCGATGCCGTACAAGTACCTGCGGGTGTCGCACGACGCCACGCCGATGTTTCACCGCCTCCCGTCGTATCGCGAGCAGGACCGAGCTGACGTGGCGGGCCGGGCTTGGCTCGAAGACAAGGGCCGCGAGCCCATGCCGACCCATCCCGACAAACGTCCGGAGGAGGTGCCGGCGGTGGTCAAAGAGTATCTCAACGCCGGCTACTACGTGACCGCGGCCAGCGAGCACGTCCACAGCAAACGCCACTTCGTACGAACCAACCGTGGCGCGTACGCTCGAAAATACCAGCTCGAGTCCCGCCAAGGTTCGGAATTCCGCGGGGTTCTGATCCGAGGGCCGGAGGATCTGCCGCTGCACTGGATCGTTCGCGAGCTGGCGTTCATGCGCCGACGCAGCCCGGAGTCGACTGTGCTCGATGCGACCGATCAAACCCCGAGTCGTCGCTCGCTGCATGCGTTCGTTCGCAAGATTCGAATCGGCGACTATGACTACTACGAAGACGACGACGGCTTGCTGTTGCGTGCGTATGCGGTGGGCCGCAGTCGCTTGCTCAAACGGCCACCCGGCATCGGAGCCGACGAGCCCTGGGTGCATGTCGATTTGTCCGAACAGACTCTCGTCGCCTACCAGGGCAGCCGACCGGTGTTTACGACGCTGGTGTCGACCGGCAAAGAGCCCGGCATGACGCCGGTCGGCGTGTTTCGGGTCCAAAGCAAGTTCGTCGCCACCTCGATGCGCGATCAGCCGATCGAAGACGAGGCGTACTCCATCGAAGACGTGCCCTGGACGCAGTACTTTTCCAACAACGTCGCGCTGCACGGGGCTTTTTGGCACGGCGGGTTCGGGCTCGTGCGCAGCCACGGATGTGTGAACCTGTCGCCGGCGGACGCTCGTTGGTTGTTCGGGTTTCTGGGTCCGCGGCTGCCCTTCGGTTGGCACGCGGTGATGCCCGGGGTCGGCTCGTCCGGCCAAGGCAGCGCGGTCGTCGTGACCGAATAGATCTCGCTACAGGCTGTCGGGCCCCTTGCCGCGTGGTCGCGGTAGAGCGAGTCGAGTTGCGGGTCCGGCTCGCGGGTCCCCGGTGGCCATGCTCCCACGCGCGGCGATTTTGCGTGAGCCGGGCGAGGTCCAAGGCTACACTCGCGCCGTATGAAAATCGCGCCGAACACGGTCGT
>QKPP01000140.1 GCA_006508105.1 Myxococcales bacterium FL481
TCTTCTTGGCGGCCTTCTTCTTGGCAACCTTCTTCTTGGCAACCTTCTTCTTGGCGACCTTCTTCTTGGCAACCTTCTTCTTGGCAACCTTCTTCTTGGCAACCTTCTTCTTGGCGGCCTTCTTCTTGGCAACCTTCTTCTTGGCGGCCTTCTTCTTGGAATTCTTCTTCGAGGCGCGCTGTCTCGACGCCGCGCTCGCTGGCTTGTTCGCGGTTCGCTTGCGTACTGATTTCTTTGGTTTGCTCGCCATCGCGTGCTCCGGGCAGTGTGGAACGGAAGTCGTAGCCAGTGTAGACGTCGTCGGTTGACGTGGAAAGCCGTCACTGACCTGCCGGCTCGGGGGAAACTCGGTCGTCGCTTTGGCGATGGCCACCGGCGAAGGTCGTGGTGTCGCCGTCTTGAGCTGGCGTAGCTGCCAGCAAACGGACTGGGACCCAGCGTCGACCAAGCGGCCGATCGCCGGGATGATCGGTTCGCCACGATCGGTACCGCGATGGATCGCGGCGTCGGGAAGATCTCGTCGACGTCCGTGCCGTCGAGGCCAGGCCCCGAAACCGGGTGCGTGTAGGTGATGAGACCGAGTCAGACTGCCCGCGCGACGGGTTGATGGTCGATCGTCGTCGCGATGATGGTCGATCGTCGTCGCGATGATGGTCGGTTCGTGGCGCGGCCGGTCCCGGCGCGAACCGACCATCATCGGCGTCGACGACAGGTCGCCCGACTCGGCCGCAGCCCGGTGCGTTCCTCGGCCCAAGCAAAGTCGCTCGCGGCGTCGCCGAGCCGGCGGATCCGAAGAGCCCCTGGCCGCCGTGGCCGCGGTTCCGTGCCCAACTCGGCCGAGTCGGCCTCGTTGTCCGTTCTCGGGCTTTACAGCCCACCGAGGCGATCGCTAAAGTGGTGGCCTCCCTTGTGACCAGCATCGCAAGCGTACCGATCCGAGGAGTCGACCGAATGCCAGTTGTCGAGCACCCCCCCCACCAGCCCGCTCACGGCCGAGCTTTTTGCGCCGTTTTCGCAATCAGCCTCATCGCCGGCGCCTGCGGAGGTGAATCGAAGCCGAGCATCGCCGAGGCCCTAGCCACAGATGCGAACAAGAAGTTCGAGGACAGCGCGGAGTACAAGCCCAACCCCAAGCCCCGTCCCAGCGGGTTCTTGCCGCCGCCGACCGACGCTGAGTTTGCGGCGTGGAACCGCAAAGACCCCGAGGGCGAAAAGCACCTGTACAAGTGGGACAAGAAGAACATCGATCGCATGGAGAACTACTTCGAGGAGATCCGTTGCTTTCGAGATGAGATCAAAAAGGCCGGGCAACTCGCGTGGGGCGCGGAGCCGCAGAGTCCCAAAGAAGAGCAGTGGTACCAGTTCAAGCGCCAGTTCATCCCGTTCATCGACCGGTGGCAGCAGCGGTTGTTCGGGCAAGAACCCCGAATTTTGGAAAAGTCCAAGTTCATCGGCCACTTTCTCGAGGCCCACGAGCTGGTGATGAAGCAGTACCCCCAGGCCTACAACGAGTCGGACGAGCTACAACTCAAGAAAGCCGACGCCCACTGGGTCGTCGTCGAGTCCAAGGTCCATCGGTACATGGAGGGGCTCAATCACAAGCCCATCGAGTGGAAAGACCCCAAGAAGTACGAGGCATTTTGTGCCGAGGCGCTCAAGGAGCCCGATGACGGGCCCAAAAAACAGCGCGGGAAGCGGCGAGATAAATCGCTAGACTAAACCGTACATGCCCTCCGCCGAGTCTCCGTCCCCCGAGGTCGTCAGTCGTGAGCTCGCACATGAGCTCATGTCGCCGTACTGCCCCGGGCGGACCGTGGCGAGTTGCACGTCCGGGCAGGCTCGCTTGCTCGAAGACGAGATCCGAGAGCAAGTAGCGGCGGGCAAGTCCCGCGAGCAAATCAAAGAGGCTCTCATCGCACGCTTCGGCGAGGAGACGCTGGGCAGCAGTACCAACCCCACGGTGGTCTACGGCACGCTCTTGCTGGCCCTGGTTGGCGCGGTCGTGGGGGCGTTTTTTGTCCGGCGGTGGCGGGCGTCCGGCGATCGAGCGTCCGCGTCACCGCGGGGCTGGGCTCAAGAGCATGCTGTGGCGACCTCCGTCTCCCCCAGCGCGGTGGAGCTCGATCGGCTCGAGGACGAACTGGATCGCGTCGAGGACTTTTAGTCGGCGCGTTGCGCGAGTGATGGTCGTCAAGGGAGCCGTTTCGTTCGTTTGCGCCAAGTTGTTGCGCTCGAGTCGGATCAGGTAAACGTGGACGAACATGCTGACTCTAGTCGTGCACGAAAAGGGCGGAAAAACCCGACGCGTGGGCTTCGGCGGCGACCATTTCACCGTCGGTCGCGATGACCAAAACCACCTGGTCTTGGATCGCACCAACGTCTCGAAACAGCACCTGAGGTTGGCCCGACGGGACGGCACGATCGAGCTGGTCGACTTGGGGAGCACGAACGGCACCTACCTCAACGGACGCAAGCTACGGGCGCCCGCGGCGGTCCGACGATCGGATCGGATCTACGTGGGCGACTACATCTTGATGCTCGAGGGCGATGACCCGGCGATTCGCCCCCGCCAAGTGGCCGAGATCGATGTTCGTGGGCCGGATGGGGCGCTGCTGCGCACCAGCATCACCTTGCCGACGAGCGCCAATGAGACCGGGCAGGCGCTCCCCGGCGTGGATCCGGTCGCCGGAGACCCCGTGCTGACGTCGGCTCGCCAGGTGGCGGCGGCGGGCACCGAGAGCCGCGCGCTGGATGGGGTGGTCCGGCAGGTACTCGAGACGGTGCTCGTCAACCTTGGCAACCTCGACCCGTTTGTCGCGGCGAAGCCGAGCAAGGAAGATCGGCGAGAAGCGAGCAGCCTGGTCGACTCACTCCTCGCTGAGCACGTCGGCGGGGGCCGGATCGACGAGGCGGCGGACACGGAGGGCTTGCGACGACGCGTCCTCGCCGAGCTCCTCGACTTGGGCCCCCTCGACGCGATCATGGCCCGAGAGGACGTCCGCGAGATCCACGTGGTGGGGAACGGCCGCATTCGGGTGGTGCGGGCGAGCGAACACGATGGGGTGACGGTCGGGCTCTCGGACCATTCGTTTAGCTGCAATCGCGCGGTCACGTTGGTGATGCATCGACTGGCCCGCCGTCGCGGTTTCCTCGTGGAGGGCGCGAACGTGGTGGAAGGCCGAGTGGACAACGGGTTTTATCTGTACGGCCTCGTGCCGCCGAGTCAGGTGCGGGTCCCGGTCATGAGCCTGCGCCGAACTCGAACCGACGCGCGCAACCTCGATGCCCTCGTGCAAGAAGGCGTGCTGAGTCCTCAGATGGCCACCTTGCTGAGCGCGGCGGCCCGAGGTTGTCGACGCATCGTCATTTGCGCTTCGGGCGGGGTCAACCTCGACCGCTTCGTGGGCGCGTTGTTGGGGGAGGTCCCCGACGAGTTGCGGGTGGTGTGTGTCTCGGATGCGGGGCGCTTGGGGATCGATCGCCCGGGGTGGATCCAGGTGCGCCGCCTGGCCCAGCCCGGCGATGCGATCGGCCTGGCCGACACCCTCGGCGTGTTGTTCCGGGGAGGGGTGGATCTTCTCGCGTCGCAGCGCTGCCGCGCCGAGGATGCGGCGTCGGTGCTCGACGCTCTGTCGGGGGCGGCGACGGGCGTCGTGGTTTCCACCTGGGGGGTGGACGCGGAGCACGCGTTGACCCGGCTCGCCGCCATGGGGGCTCGTGCCGGTTGTTCGGTTCCGGCGTTGACGTCGGCGCTCGCCCGCTCGGTCGATCTCGTCGTGCGCCTCGGCGTCGGGGTCAATCGAGAGCGACTGCAGGTGCTTGAGGTCAGCGAGCCGCGGGTGCGCGACGATGACAATCCGACGCAAGTGAGCCTGTTTCACGCTTCGCTGGCATCCGACGGCACCACGCGCTTTTCGGCCACCGGAAACGTGCCCCAGTTCGTGTCTCAACTCGCGGATCTTGGGGAAGCGATCCCCAATGCGGTGTTCCAAGAGCGTTGATGGCCGACCGTCGCGACGCTTCACGCTCCCTCGAAGAGCAACTCGACAAGATCGAAGATCGCTTGCGCGACGCGCCCCTCGGACTGCACCAAGTCGGTGATCCGGCCTCGGCGACTGCGTTGAACGATAGCCTGGTGCCCGCGGAGCATCAGCCGGTGTGGGCGCGCTGGGACGGGCTGGACCTTGGACAAGGAGAGACGATTTTGTACGCACTCGCGTCCGTGCCCGAAGCGACCCAGCGAGCCGCCCACGCCAAGTCGGTGGGCGCCGGTGACGTGGTCGTCGGTGAGCACGGGCACGACTTGCTGGCTCTGCCGCCGGACCCGTACGAAGAGGGAGCCGATGTGCTGTTGGTGACGGAGGACGGCGAACGGCAGCCCTACGCGTCGAGCGTGCCGCGATTGGTGCTGGGGGCGCTAGCGGAGATCACGGTGCTGTACGATCGGGAAGGCGAATTCCAAGGCGAGCTGTTCGAGGATGACGGGGAGCTGTCCGTGGGCGTGCGGCGTCGGCTGCTGCGGCGTCGGCTCGACGCCGATCCCGACGCGCCGCTGGCTCGGCTGGAACTAGGATTCATCTTGCGTGAAGCGGGAGAGCTTGCGGGGGCCAGATCTGAGCTCAAGCGGGTGATCAAAGTCGCCCCCGAGTATTCGCGGGCGCGCTTCGAGATGGGGCGGACCTTGTACGCCGCGGGGCAAGGCGACGCCGCGGCGAGGTCGTTCGAACGAGCCGCCGGGTGTGAGCGCGACGAAACCCTGTCCGCCTACTTTCTCGCGTGGGCGGTGGTCGCAGATGAGCGCGCACGGGACACGCGAGCGGCGGAAGTCCGCGGGCGCTGGCCGGGGTTTGCTGCGGCTCAAGCCGCGGCCGTCCGTGATGCATTGGATCATGGTCAACCTGACCGCGCGCGGGAGCACCTGCGGCTCGGCCTCGCGGTTGCGCCCACCGACGTGGCGCTTCTGATGTTGCGCGCCTCGGTCGACGACGCGTCGAGCAACGTCGAAGACGGCAAGGTTTGACGCGGCGAATGAGCCCCGCGTTGAGAGTGAGCTACGCCAGCCTACGAAAGCGATGCGACGACCCGATCGGCGTACTCCCGTAGCGAGTCGAGCCGCGCTTCGTCGAAACGCAGCGCGGCCCAGATCGGGTCGTCCTCGATCTCCCCCTCCAGCTCCCGGTCACCGATCCCGGTCCGGCACGCGAGATGGTCGGCGGCGGTGACCACGAGCACCAGGTCATGTGGGCGGGACGAACTCGAGCCCGGGCGATCGTGGCCGAGGTGGCAATGATGAAAACGGCATACCTCGGCGACTTGCTCGGGGAGCTCCCACGCTCGCGCAACGCGTTCCCCGACGATCGGGTGGAGTAGCTCGGACACCATGTCGCGTTCGCTGTCGCTTAGATCGGAGGCCGCCGGAATGCGAGTGAGAAGCGAAAGGACGATGGGGTGTCCCATGTCGTGCAACAAGCCGCAGAGGAACGCATACCCCGGGTCTTGGTCCAGCAAGGAACACACGCGTTGACTCAGGTAGCCCACGACGATGGAGTGTCGTCGAAGCTGGGCCAAGCGTGCTTGCGGTCGTCCGGTGAAGATATGCGCCTCCGCCACGGCCTGGGAAATGAGGCGACGCAGCAAGTCGGCGCCCAGGCGGACGGTGGCCTGGTGCAAGGAGGTCACCGATCCGCGACTGGCATGTAGTGACGAGTTGGCATTCGCCACGACCTTGGCGGCGATCAACGGCTCGTGCCGGATCGCGGTTTCTAGGTCTCGGGTCGAAGATGTGGGGTCGATGGCCAACGCCATCAGTGATTGGACGGCGGCCGGCAGCAGCGGGATACGAAACGATCGCAGCAACACGCGATCCCGAATGGTTCGGGCGAGCTCGGCGAGCTGGTCGGCTCGCGCGCCTCCGATCGACTCACTCTGTTGCCCCAGCAACGGCACGCCGTGGGATCATGAGACGATTTGCGGCAACGTCGAGGGCCCTTCGGAAGCGGCAATGGGACGCTTGGGCCTCGCGGTTCAGACCGAGTCCGTCGTCCCCGGGGCCATCGTCGGGGCCGGCCCGGATAGAGTCCGTCGCGCCGCCCGGCGAGGTTTGCACCAGGCGCAGGCGAGCGGGGGACGCATCGGCTGCCGCCTACTCGGCCGTTTCGCCGGGGGGCTTCGGCTGCGCCGCGGACTCACCGCCGTCCTCGGCCATCTTGCCGGCCGCAGGACTTGAGGACCCAGAGTCCGGACGCGGCGCCGCGGGGTCGTTGCGAGCGCCATCGGGGGGGGGAGCGGCCGGCCGTGTGACGGCTGCTTCGCTCGGCCCCGTGGCGGTCGACGCCGCCGGAGGCTTCGGTTCCGTCGTGGCCGACGTGTCGTTCGGCGAGGCGGTCAGGGGTAGCTGCACGACGACCCGGGGCGTCTCGACGCGATCGGCCGTCAGGACGACGACGCTTCGCTCGCCATCCCCCAGCGGAGGCGGGGGCGGGAGCGGTTGTTGTCCGGGGCCAAGCGGGTGACGACCGACCTCGCGGCGTACCCCGTCACGATCTTGCACGTATGTGTGCAGCGTGGCTTCTTGCCAAGTGTCGGAGATCGCGACGCTGTCGTTTCCGCCCGGGGTGGGCCAAGCTGGGTAGAGCAGGTCGACCAGCGATCGGCTGACCTCGACTACCTGCGGGATCAGGCGAACGGCCTGATCTCGGTAGACCCGATCGTCCAAGAAGAACTCGTAACGGTCTCCGCTTTGCGCAAATGCAAACAGTGGGCGACCGTTTCCGTCACGAACGTAGCCACGGGGGGCGGGCCACGGGGTCATCGCAGCGGCTTCGCGCACCGAGGGGCTCAGCTCGAGTTGATCCAACAGGCCGGCGGCGACCTCTCCGGCGGAGGCGGTCGGATCGAGGCGTTGGGCGAGGGGGAGCGTGGACTCCGACAACAACTGAGTCCGCGCGACGTCACTCGGGCTTTGCCACGTGGCGGCGTCGTCGGACAGCACGTGTCCACCGAGCGTGGTGGCCAGGGGGCGGGTCTGCACTGTCGGGTTGGCCGGCGCAGGAAGTGGGAGATCTCGCCGTCCGTACGCCTGCCGCACGAACTCAGCCAGCGGCAGGCCGCGATCGTGTCGGGCCGACGAGAGCGCCGAGAAGAACGCCAGCGCGTCTCCGCGCGCGTGCGCGGGCACGGCCGTGTTTTGGACCACGTGCAGCAACGCGCCGGTACACACCAGCGCCAACGCGAGATGGTGGGCGCGCTCGGCCGGTGACGCGGCGAGCCGCGCCTGTTCCAGGTGGTGGGTCAACCGCGCGGGAGACAAAGGATCGTCCGCGGGTGGATGGCGCAGCCACGACCAGGCCGAACCAGCGTCGCGGTTCTCCGGCAACCGCGTAAACCGGGAGGCAAACGAGGCTCCGTTGTGCGCGGTTTGGCGGCGGCGCAGTTGTCCCGCGCCGAGATCAGGATCGTCCCAGGTCGCGGCCCGAGCGTCCGCGCGGTCGAGAAAGTGATGGGAGAGCCGTGCCGACGGCGTCAGCTCGGCGAATGTTCCGAATCGCAACCATCCGACGGCCGTCAACTCCCACGCGTCGCCGTCGACACAGAACCGTCGGGTTTCGGCCGGCGCGCGGCCCGTGGGGCAGCTACCGGGTCCGCCGAGGGGGGCGGCGCCACTGTCCGCGTGCACGACGTCCTGCGTGCGCTCAAGCAAGCGGCGCTCGTCGGCCGCCAGCCATTGCGGGTCGACGCGCAGCGGCGAGAACAGGCCTTGCGTGAGCCCGCTTTCGTCCATCAGCACGCGATGCAGCCCGCTGCGCACCACCGCGGCTTCGGTCAGGGCCAGATGGGTCGAAGACACGTCCCAAGCGCGGGCAGTCGGGGTACCGAGCGTGAGCACGGCGCCCAGCGTTGAGCCGATCAGGGCGCACGTTGATTTCCGCGATCCAGCTGCTGTCATCGGGGCTCCGGCTCGGAAGGACGCGTGGTCGAGGGGGGCGAGGGTGTCGCTGGCTCCGTGTCGGACGGCGGGGCGGGCGTGTCGGACGGCGGGGTGGCGCTGCTCCCCGGCGGCGAGGGGGTGTCCCCGGCGGCGGACGCGGTCGGGTCGGGTGTCCCTGGCGAGGGGGGTTCACCAGAGGTGGATGCGGTCGGGTCGTTCGCCGCCGGCGCGGGGTCCGGGGCGGGGGCCGTACCGGTCGCGGCCTCGTGGTGAGCGGCCGACGGCCCGTCGGAGTCCGTCGGTTCGCCGCCGGCCGGAACCGCGGGGTCCCGCGGGTCTGCCTGGTCCACGGCGTCCTCCGGGCCGGGTTCGCGAACCGGGGCTGCGTCGCCATCGCTGTCCACGCCGATGCGGACCAAGTTGTCGTGGGCGAGCTTGGCCAAAATCAGCGTCGTGGAGATGTCGACGCACTGCGCGAGGCCACAGGTGATGAGCACCGCGACGCGGCGCGGCCGATCGACAAAGGCCACGGCGCGAACGGTCTCCAAGTCCGCGACCCAGGTTTCGTTCGTCACGTCGTCAGAGAGGGCGACGCCGGGCAACGTGGCGTTGAACGTGGCGACGACCGAATCGAACCCATCGGGCGGGTCGCGCCACGCCCGTACGCTGACATCGAAGCTCTCGTCGTGATCCACGGCGCGCAGGTGGACCCCGTGATAGCTCGGACTGCGCGGGAGGTCGGTGAGGGTTCCGACGTCGAAGTCGACGGGTTGCCCGGTTCGCAACACGATCTCGGCTGGGGTGAGCAACTCGCTCGCGTCGAGGTTCTCCGGTTGCACCGACCGGGCGACCGCGTCACGAGAAGGCCGCGCGGCGCCCGGACGAGCGGCCTCTGGAAGCTCGGCTTGACCGCCCGCGCGGCGGTACAGCTCGGCGTTGGCCCGATTGCGTTCCCACTGGGTCAAGCTGGCGAGCTCGCGGGGGGGCGCGAGATAGAGCAAATGGTCGGCGTGAGAATCGGCGGACTCCCACTTATGAAGGTCGACTTGATTGTGCCGCGCGACGAAGTCGGTGCGGGGGGCTCCGTCTCGTTGGGTGTCGGAGCGATAGGCCGCGTACCCGCGCTTGTAGACAAACAGGCGAAAGGAGACCAACCGCAAGCGTTCGCCGCTCGGGTGTCGGCGCGGGCGCCCGATACGATACCGACCCGCGGCGTCGGTCTCGCTCGATTCGGTGTGCGACCCGGCGGGTCCGATGAAGCCATCACCTTGGTCGTACGACCACACCGCCACCACCGTCGCCCCTTGGATCGGCTCGTTCGTGGTCACGTCGAGCACCTGGCCGTCGAACGGTCCGTACAGCGTGGCATCGGTGAGCGCATCGGCGGCGCCGCGAAACGTGGCGGGTCGCACCACGGGGGCGCATCCGAGTGCATTCGCGAGCACGAGGACGCTGAGGGACCAAAGGGCGGCTTGGTGCGGGCTAGCGGAAGGGGCGCTCAATTGACGGGCTCCGAGGCGGCGGATACGCTAGCCTCTTGTCGACGAGCGCGGTCTATCGCAGGCGCTGCACGCTGGCAAGTCACCGACCTCGTCGCCACCGCGAAGCTCTCGATGTCAGAATCGACGACTTGCCCTGGTTGTGGAGCGGAACGCGTTGCGGGTGCAGTCGCGTGCCCAGCTTGTGGCGCCGGCTCCAACGGTGATCCGACTCACGGCACCATGTCGTGCCCCGCGTGTGGGAGTTCCATCGCCCAAGGCTTTCAGTTTTGCCCCATGTGCGGCGCGGGGCTGGCCGGGGTGCAGGGGGGGCGGCAGTCGCACGGCGCTGACGTGCCGCCACGTGGCCCGGCCCGTCCCGACGATACGCTGTTCCCCGGCGTGCGGCCGGCTGGACAGCCTAGCGTGTTCATCGTGTTGGTGGGGCGCGACGGGAGCGAGGGACGAGCGATCCCCATCCCGTCCGCGGTTGTGCTGGGTCGGCGGGGCGCCGACGAAGCCTTTCCAGACGACCAGTTTGTGTCCCCCCGACATGTCCGCGTGGTTCCGCTGCGCGGTGGCGTGCGCTTGGTCGATTTGGAGTCGCGAAATGGGGTCTTCGTTCGTATCGGAGCGCCGGTCCCCGTGTATCCGGGTGACTCGTTTCTGCTCGGCCACCAGTTGCTTCGCCTCGACGGCATGGCGGCCGATGAGGGCATCCCGCCTCGCGACGCGAACGGTGTGCGGGGATTCGGGACGCCACTGGCCCCAGCGTGGGGGTGTCTGACGTTGCTCGGGGTGGGGGCCCGGCCCGCCGATATCTTCTTTCTACGCGAGCGAGACACTCGATTGGGCCGCGAGACCGGCGAGATCTTGTTCCCGCAGGATGCGTTCCTCAGTCGCCAGCACGCCCGGCTGCGGATGGAGCTGCGTGGCGGGGCGATGAATGTCGTGCTCGAGGATCTCGGGTCCGCGAACGGCACCTACCTGCGCATGCGCGGGGAGGCGGAGTTGTCGCGCGGCGACATGTTCCGCGTCGGCGACCAGGTGTTTCGCGTGAAGTGCTAACGGCCCGGCCCGGCCCGTGGCTGATCTCGTAGCGAGACCGCCTGCGGGTCGCACTGCCGCGTGGCTCGTCGGTGGTGCGCGCCACGATGGCCGCGGCATCGCTCATCGGGGCGGAGAGTCGACAGGCTGCCCTCGTCGCGCGGGCTCGGCCGGATTGGCGGCTTCCCGAGGGCCGGGCCGGATCAGTGTCCGAAGTAGAACATCGTGGCCAGACCGAGCACGATCGTGTTCGACATGGGACCACCGGTTTCGGTGGGGGTTTGCCCGATCCAACCGAGTTCGGGCGCGAGGCCCAAGCCGCCGCCTCGCCGCGGGCGTTTCTTATCGGCCCAGGGGAAGAAGGTGTAGCGCACGGCGCCGTGGAACGACGCACCGCCGTAGCCGAAGCGTCCGGAGATACCCTCGTTTCGCACCGCTCCCGCGCCGAAGCCAAATCCCGCCCGTACCGAGAGGTTGCGCCGCGGCATCGGCACTGCGGTCAGGTCGACGCGGAGGCCGAACATACGGTTGGTCTGCTCGGGAGCGACGCCGCCAGAGCTGCTCAGCGAGAACCCCAGCGCCAGCCAGCGGTAGACGGTTTGCCCGACCTGAATCTCGATGTTGTTGCCGACAAACGGATTGTCGGTGTTCAGGCCGTCGACGCGAACCAGCGAACCGGCGGCGGCGACGGTGCCTCCGAGGTAGGTGCCGTCGAGACGAGGCGGCCGAATGGAGGCGGTCCGCGCCGTTTCTCCCGCCGTTGCTCGCGGCTTGTCAGGGGGCGCCGCGGCGGCGCGTTCGGGGCTGGCCAGCGCGGCAAGCCCAGCACAGGCGCAGATCCAAGACGTCGCGCGGGCCCACACAGGGCGAGCCGAGACCAGACGGAGGGGGCCGTACACGGCCCAAGCATGGGCCACGATTCGCGCGGCGGGCAAGCCGATCGCCGCAGGCGCGCGCCGACCGGTGATCAGGGTCGCGCGCCCTTGCTCGCGCGGGGCGACGCCGCCTATTTTCCCGGGCGCGACGATGGATCTTCGACGGATCGGCGAGATGATCGGCGCGTTCCTGCTCGGCGGGGGCGTCGTCGCGGTAGCGTACGAGATCGCGTTGGCGCCGGGCGGCGAGCGGGCCGATGAAGGGGCCGGGGCCGACGGTCGGGCGACGGAGCGTCGGCCGACCGAGTCGGATCCGAGCGACGGCGCCCCGACCGGTGATGTCCTCAACGATCCGGCGGCCGGCGGTCCGGCCGGGCCGTCGGGACCGCTCGTGCCCAATGGCGAGGGGACCTACGATCAGTTCCCGCCGGTGTTCGACCCACCGCTGGTCCTTGATGCGGCAGCCGAGCAGAAGTTCCCCAAGCACGGGCTGGTCACGGCCGGCGCGGTCACGGTGCGTGAGCGGGCGGACCTGGAATCGCGCCGTATGGGGCTGTTGCGCGCCGGCACGAGAGTTCGCGTGCACGCGCAGCGCACCTTCGGCGGCGGCTGCAGCAGTGGCTGGCGCGGCATCTACCCGCGAGGGTGGATCTGCCTGCGGGCGGGACTCGATGTGGGCGATACCCCACCCGACGCCGGGTCGGTGGTCATCGCGGATCCCAAACTCGACGAGTCGATGCCGTACAAGTACCTGCGGGTGTCGCACGACGCCACGCCGATGTTTCACCGCCTCCCGTCGTATCGCGAGCAGGACCGAGCTGACGTGGCGGGCCGGGCTTGGCTCGAAGACAAGGGCCGCGAGCCCATGCCGACCCATCCCGACAAACGTCCGGAGGAGGTGCCGGCGGTGGTCAAAGAGTATCTCAACGCCGGCTACTACGTGACCGCGGCCAGCGAGCACGTCCACAGCAAACGCCACTTCGTACGAACCAACCGTGGCGCGTACGCTCGAAAATACCAGCTCGAGTCCCGCCAAGGTTCGGAATTCCGCGGGGTTCTGATCCGAGGGCCGGAGGATCTGCCGCTGCACTGGATCGTTCGCGAGCTGGCGTTCATGCGCCGACGCAGCCCGGAGTCGACTGTGCTCGATGCGACCGATCAAACCCCGAGTCGTCGCTCGCTGCATGCGTTCGTTCGCAAGATTCGAATCGGCGACTATGACTACTACGAAGACGACGACGGCTTGCTGTTGCGTGCGTATGCGGTGGGCCGCAGTCGCTTGCTCAAACGGCCACCCGGCATCGGAGCCGACGAGCCCTGGGTGCATGTCGATTTGTCCGAACAGACTCTCGTCGCCTACCAGGGCAGCCGACCGGTGTTTACGACGCTGGTGTCGACCGGCAAAGAGCCCGGCATGACGCCGGTCGGCGTGTTTCGGGTCCAAAGCAAGTTCGTCGCCACCTCGATGCGCGATCAGCCGATCGAAGACGAGGCGTACTCCATCGAAGACGTGCCCTGGACGCAGTACTTTTCCAACAACGTCGCGCTGCACGGGGCTTTTTGGCACGGCGGGTTCGGGCTCGTGCGCAGCCACGGATGTGTGAACCTGTCGCCGGCGGACGCTCGTTGGTTGTTCGGGTTTCTGGGTCCGCGGCTGCCCTTCGGTTGGCACGCGGTGATGCCCGGGGTCGGCTCGTCCGGCCAAGGCAGCGCGGTCGTCGTGACCGAATAGATCTCGCTACAGGCTGTCGGGCCCCTTGCCGCGTGGTCGCGGTAGAGCGAGTCGAGTTGCGGGTCCGGCTCGCGGGTCCCCGGTGGCCATGCTCCCACGCGCGGCGATTTTGCGTGAGCCGGGCGAGGTCCAAGGCTACACTCGCGCCGTATGAAAATCGCGCCGAACACGGTCGT
>QKPP01000133.1 GCA_006508105.1 Myxococcales bacterium FL481
CACGTCGGCGCGGCTGCCGACGGCCGCGAGCGACTTGTGCCATTCGGGCAGAACCTCATCCGGTTTGAGCCGGCGCTGGGCGAACACCGTGCGGTTCTTCTTGGTCTTATCCACCGCGTCTTGCCACTGGGCTTCGATCGCCTTGGCCTCGGCCATCTCGACAAACTCGAACACGGCCTGGCGCTGCTCCTCGCGCTTCTGCTTGCGCAACAGCACGGCCCGCAACAACGTTTTGCTCAGCGTGTGCCCATCGTCTGGCAGCGGTACTGGAACCCCGAGCTCCTCGCGGATCTTCGCTGCCTTGCGCAAAATCACCTCGAGCACGGCGCCGTCCACTGGGTTGTTGGCGCCGTAGATCAGTGTCGCGCGCACCAGCGTGCGTCCGTCCGCGTCCTTGACCGGACCATTCTGACCGAAGCGGTCGACTCGGCCCTCTCGCTGCTCGTGGCGCGTGGGGTTCCAGGAAAGGTCGTAGTGGACCACGGCGTCGAACGACTCCTGCAGGTTGATTCCCTCGGACAGACAGTCCGTGGCGATCAATAGCCGCGGCTCGGACTCGCCGAGGATCTCGACCTTCTCCTTGCGCTCGTCAGCAGCGAGTTCGCCGGTCACGACGCCCACCTCGACATCCTTGAACTTCTTCGTGAGATGGCGACCGAGGTAGTGCGCGGTAGCGATGTAGCGACAGAAGACCACGGGGCTGAAGCCGGTATCGATCAGCTCACGGAGATGCCCCGTCAATAGCGCCAGCTTTGGATCGCCGGATTGACCCATCAGGCTCTCGGCCTGCTCGATGAGCTTGGCCAGCGCGGGATCGTCCCCGGCGGCTGGCGGCTCCACATCGTCTTCGACCAATGCATCCGATCCGCCGTCGAAGAGCCGATCCTCGAGCGCTTCCTCCCCCTCGGGCGTGTCGACCCCGGCACGCGTCCGCAGAGCCTGGGCCGCTGCCGCTGGGCTGGACGCCACACAGCGCATGAGCGCCAGCGTGCTCCAAAAGCTCAGTCGCTCGCGCTGCGCATCGCCGCCGGCGTCCTGGACCACCGACGCGCAGTAGTCGAGCACGTCGTCGAAGAAACGTTCCCACGCCCCGGACAGCTCGTAAGTCAGCTCTGTGCTCTCGCGCCTCGGAAACACGCTGCCTTCCTGCCACTCGGCGATGTCTGGGCGACGACGCTGCACAAAGTGGCTGGCGAGACGCTCGCGGAGCAACTTGCGGGCGTCTCCGCTCGCGTCCGCCAGGCCTTCGAAGTCCGGGTCGAGAAGCCCAAGCAGGCGGAAGAAGGCGGCCTCATCTCCGCTGTGGGGGGTTGCCGTGAGCAGCACCAGGTGCCGTTCAGCGTTCTCGGCCAGCCCTCTCAGCAACTCGTATCGTTGATGGCGACCACGACCGGTGGAGGCGCAGGTGTGTGCCTCGTCGACGATCACGAGCTCGGGGCACGCTCGCAGGAACTCGGCGCGCCGACGCTCGCTCTTGATGTAGTCGAGGCTCACGACGGTGTGAGCGTGTGCGGAGAAGATGCTCTCACTGGGAGGCAAGTCGCGTTCGAGGCGGTTGGCACTCGCGGCGGTCACGGCCACCGGACGCATGTGGAACCGAGATTCGAGTTCGGTGACCCACTGGTCGACGAGATGCGGGGGACACAGCACGGTCGTGCGAGCGATGTCGCCGCGGTCGATGAGCTCGCGCGCGATCAAGGCGCCCTCGATCGTCTTGCCGATCCCGACGTCGTCGGCGATGAGCAGCCGGACGGGATCGAGTTTGAGCGCCATGAGCAGTGGGACGAGCTGGTAGCCTCGGGGCTCCACCGCGATTTGGCCGAAGCTGCGAAAGGGTCCGGCCCCCCGGCGCAGCGAGAGGAGGAGCGCATCCCGGAGCAGCAGCGCCGCGTCATGGCTGGCCTTTTGGTCGGCGGATGGAAGCGGAAAGGTGGCTTGGGATACCGGCTCCGTCTCGAGGCCGAGGTGGAGCACCGTCTGGTCGTCCTCAGAGCCGGAGATCGGTCGTAGGCGCAAGAGCTCGCGTCCGCTACCCGCGAGCACGATCCATTCGCGTCCACGGGCTCGTACGAGGCTGCCAGGGGTGTAGTGCAAGTCGCCCATCGCTAGCTCTCGCGGGCTCCGAGTGCGCGGGCCAGCTCGTCCAGCGGGGCGGGCCAGTCAGCCTCGTCGGCCGGGAACTGGACGACCAGAAAGCCTTTGTCGGCCAGATCGCCCGTGGCTGACTCTGGTACGTCCGCGGAGACTGCCGCGACGTAGTGTTCGTGCCACACGGCGGGGATCGTATAGCCGTCGACCACTCTGGGTTCGGCGTCCGGTGGCGGGAGGTCGCGCCGAGCGACCGCATCGAGCAGGCCGCCACCCGAGGTGTCGCCGGTCGTGTGGGGCCCAGAAGGCTCGGCCGCGCGTGATGCAGGCTCTTCCAGTCGGGTTGCGGCTCGAGCCAGCCGGAGCAGGAGCTGCTTTGCCTGCGCGTCGCGTCGGTCGAGGTCCTCGTGATCGGGTTGGTTGTAGTACGACATCAAGCAGCGGTAACAGGCGGCTACGCAGGAGGTCCCTTCCACGTCGCGAAGGTCGTGTGGATCCGATGGCACGGTCTCGCCTTCGAGCGCAAAGTGCATGATCGACAGCGCGCGCCGGCCGATCCGCGGCAGAAGATCAGGCTCGCTCACGAGACGGTTGAGCACGCCGGCTCCCCCTTCCGCCGCCTCGTAGAGCAAGAGCCCCTTGCGATCGTCGCGGGAGGGCATCGGCTCGGCCAGAATCTCGCCGGGCTCGAGTTGGCATTCCGTCTCGATGCCACGCAAGAGCGCGTGTTGGAGAGTGGTCAGGGTCTTGGGGGGCAGGTCGGGGTCCGCGGGCAGTACTAGGAGCGCGTTCTTGCGGTCACGGACACAGGGAACGATCCGCTCACTCTTGACGGCGGTGGGGTCGGCGTCTCCCTCTTCATCGGCGTTTTTTGCCCACATGCCGGAGAGTGGATTGATCATGAACCCATATTTGGAGCGGTTGGCCCGGCGGCGCAGCCCCTTGTTGATTCGCGTGATCTCGGCGCTCGTTCCGTAGGAGAGGTTCAGGACGGCGTCGTCGCCTTCGAACACGCCCCCGTGGCGAACGTCGGGAGAACCACCACGGGTGGCCCACCGAAACGTGGTCTGAAGTTCGAACCCCTGCCGTTGGCGCTCTTCATCGTCGGCGGTGATCCGCTCGGTCGGCTGGGTGTCCACGTTCTCGATGCGGTAGACGTCGTGGATGATCTCGGCGGTGTCGAGCGAGTTGCGGCAGCCGTGGCAGGTCGAGAGTTCTTCATTGAAATGGCCGGCGCCGCAGGCCCGACAGATCCGCACTGTCTCCGTCGCCAGCTTGACGTCGCCCCCGGCGGCATCCCGCTGGCCGAGCGCGAGCAGGGCTCGCACCACGCGATACGAACGGCCCTCATGGTAGATGAGGCTGCGGGGTCCGAATTCTGCCAACGCCAGGAACCGCGGTCGCTGCAGATAGGTCTTGCGACCGCCCCCGTCGGGCGTGCCCGGTATGTAGGCCATCAGCGGGAGGCGTGGGAAGTTGTACCCAGGCAAGAAGCCCTCG
>QKPP01000033.1 GCA_006508105.1 Myxococcales bacterium FL481
GCGAGATCGCCGAAACGAAAGTGGCCCAGGTGCACATGGTCGCGCGACAAAACGAGTGCCCACTGATGGCCTCGATGGAGCCCGACACGGGTCCGGACGACGACGATGCTGAGTCCTGAGCTCAAACAGACGCTTGATTTCGCGATCAAGGAGGCGCGGCGACGCCACCACGAGTACATCACGCTCGAACACCTGCTACTGGCCTTGCTCGACGACAAGAGCGCACGTCAGGTTCTCAGCGGCTGCGGCGGTGACGTCGACCAGCTGCGCGGAGAGCTCGAGTCGTTCTTGCACGACAACATGCCGCGCCTCGAAGAAGAGGGGGACGTGCAGCAAACGGTCGGGTTCGGCCGGGTGCTCCAGCGAGCCGTGCTCCACGTCCAAGGCGCGGGCAAGCGCGAGGTCACCGGTTCGAACGTGCTGGTGGCGATGTACGCCGAGCCCGAGTCGTACGCGGTCTACTTGCTCGAAAAGCAAGGGATTCGCCGACGCGACGTGACGCTGTACATCTCGCATGGCATCGGGAAACAGTCGGGCGGTCCGTCGGGCAGCGGTCGCGGGCGCGCCTCGCCGGCAGTCAATCCGGCGCATCGAGTGAACCTGGGCGACGACGATGGCGATGTGGCGGATGACCCGCTGGCCGCGTACACGGTCGACCTGCGGGCCAAAGCCGAAGCGGGCAAGATCGACGAACTGATCGGGCGCGACCAGGAGAT
Organism: Myxococcales bacterium FL481; assembly: GCA_006508105.1. GTDB lineage: Bacteria > Myxococcota_A > Polyangia > Nannocystales > Nannocystaceae > FL481. Next base: position 717 of record QKPP01000033.1, read on the forward strand.
CACGCGTGTGATCCAAGTGTTGTGTCGGCGCCGGAAGAACAATCCGGTTCTCGTGGGCGATCCCGGCGTGGGCAAGACCGCGGTGGTGGAGGGCCTGGCGTTGCGCGTGTACCAAAACAAGGTGCCGGGAGCCTTGCGAGATGCTCACATCTACGCGCTGGACATGGGCTCGTTGCTGGCGGGGACGAAGTTCCGGGGCCAGTTCGAGGAGCGACTCAATGCCGTCATCGAGGCGCTGAAGGCGGAGCCGGGGGCGATCATGTTCGTCGACGAGATCCACACCGTCGTCGGCGCCGGAGCGACTTCGGGCGGCTCGATGGACGCGAGCAACATGCTCAAGCCGGTGCTCAACTCCGGCGAGCTGCGGTGCATCGGCGCAACCACTTACAAGGAGTTCAAGTCGTCGTTCGAGCGCGATCCGGCCCTCGCACGACGCTTTCAGAAGATCGAGATCGTCGAGCCCAGTGTCGACGAGACGATCCTAATCCTGCAGGGCCTCAAGCCCGTGTACGAGATCCATCACAATGTGGAGTACACGCCGGAGTCCCTCGAGCAAGCGGTCCGGCTGGCCCACAAACACCTACGCGATCGCCGGCTCCCGGATAGCGCGATCGACGTGATGGATGAGACCGGCGCCGCGGTTCGTCTCGAACGCGGCGAGGACGGCGAGCCCGCGGACGAGGCGGCGGCGAGCGACGGCGACGAGGCCGCGGCGCAGGGCGGCTCGGTCGCGGCGCCGGCTCGAGACGCGGCCGGCGAGATCTACGACGACTTCGATCCCGAGGACGACGATGACGACCTAGCCGAGTTCGACGACGACGAGGAAGAAGTCGATCTCGAGGAGGTCGACTTCCTCGAGGAGGATGACGAGCGCCGCGGCCAAGCGGTCACCCCACCGGGGCTGACCGCGGCGCGAGCCGGGTCCCCGCCGATTGTGATCGATGTTGAGCAGGTGGAGGCGGTGATCGCTCGCATGGCTCGGATTCCGCCGAAGTCGGTGTCGAGCGACGATCGCGAGATGCTGCGCGAACTCGATGAGGGCCTGCGCCAGGTGGTGTTTGGGCAGGACGAGGCGGTCGGGGCGGTGGCGGCGGCGATCAAGCGAGCGCGGGCCGGCCTGGCGCGAGCCGACAAGCCAATCGGTTGCTACCTGTTCGCGGGGCCGACCGGCGTGGGCAAGACCGAGCTCGCCAAGCAGTTGGCGCGCTTGCTCGGCATGCCGTTTTTGCGCTTCGACATGAGCGAGTACATGGAAAAGCACAGTGTCAGTCGCCTGATCGGGGCGCCCCCCGGATACGTCGGGTTCGACCAAGGGGGCCTGATGACCGACGCTGTGGCAAAAAACCCCCATTCGGTGCTGCTGCTCGACGAGATCGAAAAGGCCCATCCAGACATCTTCTCGGTGCTGCTGCAGGTCATGGACAACGCGACGTTGACCGACACGACCGGGCGCAAGACCGATTTTCGCAACGTCATTTTGATCATGACCACGAACGTCGGCGCGCATGAGATGACCCAGCGCACGGTCGGCTTCGATGAGTCGACCACGTTGGACACCTCGGGGGCCAAAAAGGCTCTGGAGCGCCTGTTCACGCCGGAGTTTCGCAATCGGCTCGACAAGACGGTGATGTTCGATCAGCTGCCTGAGGCGGTGATCCGCATGGTCGCCGACAAGATGCTGCGCGAGCTCGAGATCCAGCTCGCGGACCGAGACGTGCACTTTAGCTTCACCGACGCCGCGTGCGACTGGATCGCGAAGAAGGGCTACGACAAAGTCTACGGTGCTCGCCCCATGGCTCGGGCGATCGACGAGCAGATCAAAGCCAAGCTGGTCGACGAACTCTTGTTCGGTCGGCTCGAACACGGCGGTACCGTTCACGTCGACCTCGACCCCCAAAGCGACGAGCTGACGTTTCGGTTCGAGTCGCGGGCTCAACCCGCCGAGCTCGTACCGGCCTGATTTTGGCGCCACGGCGACGCGCTCGCCGGTCTCGGTCTCAGCGATCGAGACGTTGTTGCCCGACTAACTCGAGGGTCAGCGGTCGCTTGCTGCTCACTTGCGCCACCAGGTACGTCCGACGTACCCGCCACTCGCCTTGGTCGGAGTCGATCCAGAGCTTCGCGAAGCCTTGCGTGGTCTGTTCGATGTAGCCGGCGCGGATCGCCCTCGCCTCGAGAGGGAACGTGGTGACCGCGGAACGCGAGTCGGCATCAAGCACTTCGAGCTCGTCCGAGCGCACGACCAGGACCTTCGGGTTCGCGCCTTGAGTCAACAGCACGGCGGTAGGCCGCTCGCTGCGAAAGCGCTTCAGCTGTTTGCCGGTCGATTCGTGGATCAGGCGGACCGCCTTGCCGTCCGCGACCACGAGATACCCAGATCCTCCCGCGAGCCCAGCAATCGGTGCGCGGCCGAACTGGCTCACATCCAGTCGCTCGCTCAACGAGCGATCCCAACGGCTGACGGTGCCGTCCGCTTGGCCCACCAATACCTGCCGGCCGTCGTTGGACAACGTGAGCACGCTCACCGGCGCATGGCTGGGCAGCACGCGAGTCTTCGACTCGGCTCCGGGATCTGCCCACAAAGCCAGACCCGCCCAGTCCGCGCGGTACAGTTGCCCATCGGCCGAGAGGAGATGGGCCCCTGGAACCGCGAGTTTCGCCGAAAACGAGGGCCGCTCCGTTTCCGTCGGCGCGGGCGGGCGGATGACCGGCGCGACGAGCTCCGGGGCCGGCTCGGCGGTTTGGACCTCGTCGCGATTGGTGGAGGCCATCGCGTGGGTCAGGGCCCCGACGACCGCCAAAGACACCGGCCAAGCCGCGAGCCATAGTCGAGGCAGACGCAAACCCGGCCCGCGCTCGGGCTTCTTGCGAGGGGTGACTCGGTACGCGAGGGCGAGCTCTTCGAACAGGTCCGACACGTCCGCGTACCGCTGTTCCGCGTCCTTGCGTAAACAGCGTTCGACGACCTTCACGACCCGCTCGGGGGTCTTGGGCGCGAGCGTGGCCAGCGATTCGGGTTCTTCGTAGATGATCTGGTGCAACAGCTGCGGCAGGCCGGGTTCGTCGAAGGCTTTGAAGCCCGACAGCATCTCGTACAGGATCGCGCCGAGAGCAAAGATATCGGTGCGAGCGTCGAGCTGGGTGTTTTGCCCGCGAGCCTGCTCGGGGCTCATGTAATTGGGCGTGCCCATCACCACGTTGTCGCGCGTGTGCGGGCCGGCTTGCTCTTCTTTGATCTTGGAGATGCCAAAATCGAGGAGTTTGACGCGAGCGCGCGGACCCTCATGCCGGACCATGATGTTGCTCGGCTTGAGGTCTCGGTGCACGATGCCGTGTTCGTGGCAAGCCTCTAGCGCGTCGCACAGTGGCTCGAAGATCCCCAACACGTCGTCTCGTTCCGATAGCTGCTCGGTCTCCAGCAGCTGATCGAGGTTTTGGCCCTCAACCAGCTCCATGACCATGTACACGCCACCGCCCGCGTCGGTATTGAAGTCGAAGACTTGCACCACGTTCTCGTGGTTGAGCCGAGAGGCGATCTCGGCTTCGCGACGGAATCGAGCATAGGCTTCCGCGTCCCGCAGGAAGCTCGGATCGAGGAACTTGACCGCGAAGTGCTGCTCGAGGCGAGTGTGGGACACCTCATAGACCGAACCCATGCCGCCGATCGCGATCAGTCGTTCGATGCGATACGTGCCGCCGAGTAGCTCTCCCACCCGCGCCTGCGGATCGCGCGGCGCATTCCGAATCTCAGGCCGTGATCGTTGGCGGCGAGCGGCTCGCCGCCTCGCGGCCGCGGACCCGCCGGAGACGTCCACGCTGACGGTCGCGGCCTCCGCCGTCGCCGCTTGTGTCGACGGGCGTTCGGATGGGGTCCGAGCGGCTGACGGCGAATCGGACATGTCATATCGGCCATCGTCGGTTGTGGGAATGCCCTTGAGCATCGTTGCGACGGTTCGAGTGGCGCGGCCCAGCCGGCGTACTGCGACGTACCACCCGTGTCCGCAGCTAGGCGCGCCGGTTGGCTTGTGTGTCTGAGGTGCGTACGCTGACGCGCGCATGCGGCCCGGAGACGTCCACCTCGTCGAAATCGACGGTCTCACGCCCACCGGCGCGGGTTTGGGGCGCGTGGGGGCGGTTGTGGTCGAGGTTGCCGGGGCGTTTCCCGGCGAGCTGGCGCAGATCCGGGTGGAGCACGTCTCGCGCCAACAGCCGCATGCCATTGGACGGTTGCGGTCGGTCGAGCGGGCGCAGCCGCAGCGTCGCGCGGTGTCGTGTCCGTCCCATCGCGACGCCGACGGCGGTTCGTGCTGCGGTTGTCCGTTGCTCGGCTTGGAGGCGGAGGCGCAGCGGGAGATCAAGCGAGCTGTGCTCGCGCGCGAACAGGGGATCGCGGTGGATCGCGTGGAAGGAGACGCGATCGAACTGGGCTACCGGTGGTCGAGCAAGCGGGTGGTCGCTCGCCGACGAGGCCGCCTCGTATTGGGGAGTTACGCGGCTCGATCGCACCACGTCGCCGCGATGGATGGATGTGTGATCGAGCATCCGCGGATCGTTCGAGCACTCGCTGAGCTCGCCTCCGTGGCCAATCGGCGTCACGTCTCGGTGTACGACGAGCGGACCGGGCTCGGCGAGTTGCGCTACGTCTGGTGCAAAACGGATGGGCAGCGCGTCTTGCTGACGTTGATCGCTGGCGATGCGCGCTGTCCCAGCGTCGAGTCGCTGGGGCGCGAGCTTCGAGAGCCGGCCGGGGTGTGGCTCAGCGTACAGGACAACGCGGGTAACGCGATGCGAGGCACACGGGGGCGACGGATCTCGGGGGTCGATAGTCTCCCGGTGAACCTCGCCGGCGTGGTGCGAGAGATCGGCCCTCTGGGGTTTTTGCAGCCCAATCCGCGGGTCATCGCCTCGGCGTATCAAAGCTTGGTCAACGGGCCGAAACCCTGGGTCCCACGCGCGAGTCGGGCGCTCGATCTCTACGCCGGGCTGGGGGTCACGACCGAACTGCTTCGGCGCCGCTATGCAGATGTGGCGGCGTGCGAAGCGTTTCCGGAACGCGACGGGTCCGCCAAGGGCATCGAGACGATGACGGCGGAGGCGTTTTTGCCCCGACAACTCGACGCGGGTCCGGTGGATCTGGTCGTGGCCAACCCGCCCCGCGCGGGGTTGGGGGAACGCGTGTGCCAGCAGCTACAGGACCTTGCGCCGCAGCGAATCCACATCATGAGTTGCCATCCGACCAGCTTGGCCCGAGACCTCGGTCGCTTGGAGCGGGCGGGGTACCGCCGGGTCGGGGCGCGTGCGTACGATGCCCTGCCCCAAACCGCACATCTCGAGGTGGTGGTCTGGCTGGAACGCGAGGACGCGACAGGTTCGTCGAACCCGTCGCTAGGTCCGGCTGGCGGAGGGCCGAAGCCTGCGCTCGGATGAGCCGGAGGCCACCGTCTCCGGGGGAAACGGCGCTAGCGCTCTCTGCACGGCTGCGAGAGCGAGGAGCCGATCCGGATGGGCTTCCGCCGCTTGGGCCGCGCGGCGAGCTCGGGAGAAAGCGGCGTCGGCGGCGGCGATATCTCGTGCACTGGCGGCGGCCGCCTCCCGTTGCGCCGTGGCAGCCGCAGTCGCCGTCGCTCGCGCTCGTTCGGCCCGATTCGCCAGGCGCTCGGCCTCGGCCGCGGCGGCTTTGGCCGCCTGTTCCGCGGATTTTGCGCGAGCCCGCGCGTCCGCGGTTTGCTGCGCCATGGCCCGACCCTCGACCGCGGCGATCTGTCTCAGTTCCGTCAGCTGCGCCTGGGCGGTATGAGCGGCGCCTTTCAGCTTCGCCACGAGTGCGGAAATAGCGCGACGCGCGGCGGTCTCGCGTGTCATGCGCCGTGGCGACGACGAGCCCACGAGCGGCCCAAACTCCCCTCGCTCCTCCGGGGCCGAGCCCCCTCCGGCCCGACGCCCGTCGAGCCGCTGGCCGCCAGAACCCCGCTTCTGCATCTGCGAGGTGGTCGCCGCGACCGCGAGCCCAGCGGCGAGAGGGCGGGGCCGTCGGGGACTGACCGCCGCGACGGCGGGCCGTCTCCGCAGCTGGTCCGGCGGCTGCGCTGAGAGCATCGAGTTCCGGGTGACCCGCTGAGTCATGCCGGCCGGCCGGCCGGGGGGCGAGTTGCCGTGTCTCGTGGCCGGACCCGCGGGGCGGGCCGGCTCGCGCCCCCGCGGCAAATTCGGTCGGGCTTTCGCGGGGCCGACGAGATCGGACAAGTCCACCACGACAGAGTCGCCCCCGATCGCCCGCGGGGTGGTGGGCGGACGGATGGGGCCCGCCGGCCGGCTCTCCGGCAACCGAGAGCCCGTCGACGCCGTCGGGGGTGCGTTATCGGCGTTGTCGGCGACGGCCTCGAGCATCTCGTACAGCCGACTGATCTCGTCGTCGACCTGGCGCAGCAGGGTGGTGATGCGCAGCAGTGCATCGGGGTTCGACTCGCGATCGAGGCGTTCAACAAGGTGGTCTCGCTCGCGCTCGAGTTGCTCGAGCGTCGCCAGCGACGATTCGATCCAGCGTTTGTCGACCATCGGGGTTGTCTCCATGTCGGGACGACCGTCGCGGTGATCGAACGGCGGCTCGACCATCGCTGCAGTTGTCTCGTGTCAACATACCGCGATCGAGTCGCGGTTGGATCCGTGTTCGAGTCGTTCAGCGGTGCAACATGCGAACGAATGGTGCGGATGTGAGCTGTACACCCAGAATCGCGAGCTCAGCCTTGCTTGGCACAGAGGCCGCAGCGCACACACGCATGGCGTTGTGAATGCCGGTGTCACGAATCGCACGGCGCCGGGCGAAGCCGGCGGTCTCCGGTCGTCACCGCGAGGTCGACGGGGCCGACGCGGGGCGTTCGTGTCGAGTCAATGGCCGGGCGGCTCGGGTCGGTTTGCCCGCCCCGATGCGTTGGGCCCGGGGTCGGACATCTCCCCCCTAGACTCCCGGCACCAACGATGCATTCCCCACCGATGGCGTGCAACCCGGGCCGGAGCGGATCCTAGTGCCAAGGTTAGCGGGCTCGGTCGTCTCGCGCCGACGCTGGCGGCCTCCCGTTCGGCTGGCCTCTCGACCGGCGAGGGCCTTCGCCCCAAGGCACGCCCACCGGCGCCTGCCAGGACGCACGCCAAGGGGAGTCAGCGCGACCACGGGCCGAGCCCACGCGGTCACGTTCGACGAGCCCGCGTGCAGTTCCACACAAAACGCCCCCTCCCGGCGCGCGCGGGAGACTGCTAGGTTCACCGCATGGGCGACACAACCGACATCACGCACGAGCCTCCGGTCGAGTTTTCCACCGATCCGACCCGCTATCGGCACTGGGAGGTGGCCTACGACGGTCCGATCGCCCGCGTGGCCATGAACGTCGACCCCGAGGCACCGCTGCGACCAGGCTATGAGCTCAAGCTCAACAGCTACGACTTGGGGGTAGACATCGAGCTGGCCGACATCGTGCAGCGGATGCGTTTTGAGCATCCCGAAGTGCACGTCGTCGTGTTGTCCTCCGCCAACGACCGCGTGTTTTGTGCTGGTGCGTGTATCCATATGCTGAGCCGTTCGACGCACGCGTGGAAGGTGAATTTTTGCAAGTTCACCAACGAGACTCGCTGCGCGATCGAGGACGCCGATGCCCACAGCGAGCAGATCTGGATCGCGGCGTGCAATGGCACCACGGCGGGCGGGGGGTACGAGTTGGCGCTGGCCTGCCGCGAGATCTATCTGCAAGACGACGGTAACTCCGCGGTGAGCTTTCCCGAGGTGCCGCTGTTGGCGGTGTTGCCGGGTACCGGCGGTCTCACTCGGCTGGTCGACAAACGCAAAGTCCGACGGGATCACGCCGACGTGTTCTCGACGACCGCGGAGGGCATCCGCGGGCGCCGGGCCGTCGACTGGAATCTGGTCGATGGCATCTTCCCACGCTCTCGATTCGCGCAGAGCGTGGATCAGCGTGCCGCCGAACTGGTCGGCACCCGCGACCCGTCGTCGACGCAAGGCCAGCGACGAGGGGTCCGTCTCGAGCCCCTCGACGTGGACGTGGCTGCGAGCCGCCGCACCTATTCGTGCGTCGAGCTGACGTGGGATGACGCGTCCCGTGTCGCGCAGCTCGTGGTTCGCGCCCCGACAGCGGACGACGTCGCGGTCGTCGAGCGCGGCGGCGAGGCGATGCGCGACGCCGGCAGTGGCGTCTGGGGGTTGCGAGCCTATCGCGAACTCGACGATGCCTTGCTGCATCTGCGGACGAATCTCGACGAGATCGGCTTGCTGCTGATTCGCGCGGTCGGAGACCCTGCACAGGTACTCGCGTACGACGAGGCGTTGCTCGCGGCTCGGGAGCACTGGTTCGTCCGCGAGGTCATCCTGCACATGGCCCGGACGCTGCGGCGGCTCGATCTCACGAGTCGGTCCGTGTTCGCGATGGCCGATCGAGGGACGGCGTTTGTGGGCAATCTACTCGAGCTCGCTTTGGCCGCGGACCGGTTGTACCTTCTCGACGACCCGGACCAACCGGTGCAGCTCGGGTTGTCGGCGATCAACGCGGGTGTGCTTCCGATGAGTCACGGTTGGGCTCGGCTGCAGGCTCGTTTCGCCCGCGAGCCCGAGCGCTACGCCGAGGTGTCTGCGCGGCGTGGCCTGCTCGATGCACAAGCGGCCGACGATGCTGGGTTGCCCACGATCGTGCTCGACGAGATCGATTGGGATGACGACACCCGCGTCGCGGTTGAAGAACGAGTCAGCCTGTCTCCCGACGCGTTGACGGGAATGGAGGCCAACCTGCGGTTTGCCGGCCCGGAGACGGCAACGAGCAAGATCTTCGCTCGGCTGACGGCGTGGCAAAACTGGGTGTTTGTTCGTCCCAACGCGACGGGCCCCGAGGGGGCGTTGACGTTGTACGGCATGCCTACGCGCCCGAGCTTCGATTGGCGCCGCGTCTGATCGGCAACAGCTCCGGGCACGCCGGCCGGGCCGGCGCGATCGCGGCTCGTTCCGCGGCCGGGGCTCGCAGCGGTCCCCACGGCTCGCGGTCGGATCCGAGGGCGAACTCAACCGTGCAACTTCAGTCCCGCGTCGTTCCCCGAGGGTAGATTCACGACGCCAGCGTCAACAGCGTGCCCGTGAGCAACAAGCTGACGACGCCGAGGAGCGTGCGTAGATAGGCCAGATCGAACACGTACGCCGGCCCGTAGGCGATGCGCGTGACCAAAAACGCCAGTGCCACCACGCCGGTACGGTAGGAGGTGGCGCCCGCGTTTTGGGCAAAGGCCATGGCCGCGGCGAAGCCCGCGAATGCGATGACTTCCGTATTGGCGAGGCTGCGCGCCCTGGTTACCCAAGGCGGACGCGTGCCATCCGGATAGCGCTTCCGTTGGGCCCAGTAGCGCAGCGCTGAGGTGGCGTACAACACGAGCAAGCTGCCGAGCAATCCAATCCAGGTGGTATTCATGCGGGCTCTCGTCGGTTGGCTCCCAAAACTGCGGCCAGGTCTAACAGCCGCGCGGCGTAGCCGGTGTTCTCATCGAACCACCCGCCCACGCGCAGGAAGGGACCGAGGCGGCGGCACAGCTGCGGATCGATCACACACGAGCTTGGGTCACCGACTACGTCGCCAGACACCATGGGCCGCGGTGCGACCCGTATGATGCCGCGCAGTGGCCCGTTCGTCGCCGCGTCGCCGAACATGGTTAACACGCGGTCGATGTCGACCGCGTCGGCCAGCGTACAGGTGATCGAGAACATCGACCCGGCCATCACCGGGACATGAGCCTTGGTGACTTCGATGCGACCCGCGAGATCCGGCAGCACCGCGAGCGTGGCCCCCAACGCGTCTGTGGGACGCGGCACGATGTTGGCGGGACCCGATCGGGTGTCGAGCAGCTCGTGACCGTCGAGTCGCTCGTGCGTGGGCTGAGCCGGATCCAGCGCGAGCGTGTGTGCGACGCTGGCCCATCGCACACCGAACGCGCGATGCAATGCCGCAAGCACCGGGGCGAAGGCGTGTTCACAGGGACCGGCCGCCGAGACGACGACGGCGTTCTCGTACGCGAGATCGCTGTCATTGGCCCCCGGCACAATCGTGGCGTCGGCCCGCGCCTCGCCGCCCAGCACCACGGTGTACCGCCCTCGTTCCAGGGGGGGCGGGCCCGGGGTCGCGCCGGGCCAACCGCCGCCGACAACGACCTCGACGCCCGCATCCACCCATGGGGCTGGCTCACCCGACGACACCGAGAGCACCGCCACGGGGTGGTCGTCGATGCACAGCTGGCCGGCACGGGTACGGACGTCCCCGTGCCACATTGGTGCCGGCCAGCGGTGGCGGAGGCGGTCAGCGAGTTCGTCGATGGACCGCTCATCTCGAATCGCAACCAGTTGTACGGACCGATGGCTTCGAGCGATGCACGGATGGTCCGGGTCGCGCGCTCGCAACACCGCGAGTCCGGCCATGGACAAGCCGACTCGACCGAGGCCGTTGATTCCGACGCGAAGGGGGGTCATGACGACTGGGGATGATAGAGCACCGGTTCGCGCGTGGGGTCGCTTTGGGCCGAACTCGAGTTTTGCTCGCGGCACTGGCGAGTTGTGTATCGGCTTGTGCGCAGCTGCGGGGCGATGTCGACGCGGCGGGCACGGTGCCGGTCGAGGCCGGAAGCTTCTTGATGGGGAGTACGCTCGACGATCGCGCGATGGCGATCGAGCTCGCACACGCAAGTTCGGGTCGGGTCACCCCCGAAGCCACGTTGTCGGTCAAGCGCGAGTTTCGTCGCACGAAGGTCCCGGTCGGAGCGTTTCGCATCATGGTGCGCCCGGTCACCCAGCGCGACTACTTCGCGTACGTCCTCGCCACCGGTGCTCCGGAGCCCTATGTGGACCCAAACTCGTGGGCTCGATTGGCACTAGGGCACGACTACCGCGAAGTCGAACAATCCCTGTGGCGAGGTGACGGTCCCCGACCAGGCCGCATGGATCACCCGGTGGTGCTGGTCAGCCAGCACGAGGCCGCCGCCTACTGCCAGTGGTGGGGTGCCCACCACAACGCTGTCGGCCAGCTCCCGTCCGAGGTGCAGTGGGAGAAAGCGGCCCGTGGGGAAGACGGGCAGCGCTATCCTTGGGGGGACGACTATCATCCCGGAAAACTCAACGCCGCCGAGGCCGGACCGGGGACGACGGTGGCGGTGGGATCGTACCCGGAAGGCGCGAGCCCTTACGGCGCGTTGGACATGGCGGGCAACGTGTTCGAGTGGACGCGTACGCGGGACGGCGAGGCCCAGTACATCGTCAAAGGTGGCGCGTGGAACAGCGACGGCGCGTCCGCACGAGCCGCTGCCCGTCACGCGCGGCCGCAGGCGCTGCGACACATCTCCGTCGGATTTCGCTGCGTGTTGAACCCGGTGGAAGACAAGGCGGCGTCCGCCCGGGGCCGCCGTGGCAACCGGCGAAGCGCCAGGTCGGGCTCGGCGACCAAGCGCGTCCGCCAAGGCGGAGCGAAAGGCGAGGCCGGTTCGCGCCGACGCGGTGACTAGCCGCACGGACTAGCCGGAGGGCCGCTCGGGTGGGCCAGCGCTCGACCGGTCGTGGAGGCCCGTCGGCGTACCTCCGCATCCGAGCCGAGGCGCTTCCGCCGCGAGTCGGCTTTCGCATGGGCTCGACCGCCGCGAAGCAGGCGAACGCTCCGGTTGGGCACGCAACTGTCGACCCGCATCGGGCCAGCTTGTCGCTGAACTTGCGGCTCGCGGCGATCGCTGACGGCGGGCCGGCCCGGCCGCGATCGCATCTCGGTCCGGCCCATTCCGTGCGTTCGATGACCAGCCAGTGTGGCGGCTGTGGAACGGACGGCGACCTCTGCTAGTGGCAGCGTTCAGTGTCAGCGTGGGATCAAGGCTTGTTCGCTCCGAATCGGATCATGCACTCGCCTCTTCAGACGCGACTTGCGATCCTCGCGGCTGCGGGAAAAACACGTAACTTGGCCACCGTTGCGGCCTCACCGAGAGTCCTCGACGCGCGTGTGTGAGGTCAGCGTTTCTCGCGTGACGAACAAGAACGCGGCGTTGCGCATGGCGAAGGCAGGGTTGGGCGCAGGCCAGAGCATTTGGTTGGCCTAGCTGGACATGGTATGGAATCTACGTTGGGTGACCGTAGACGGGATCAATACCCGCGTGTACGGTGCCCGGCGCCGTGCTGTGCTCTGATCGCGGTCACGCAGGCCCGATCGATCTTGGAGGTTGTCATGACTAAGGTTTCAGTCATCCGTTCGAACGCTGTCGTTCTTACTACTCTATCCAGCCTTTTGGCGATGGGATCGGCGTGTACAAAGGGAGGTACCGGGTCCGATGACGGCTTGAGCAATAGCCAGCCGGACGACGACGACGACGCCGCGGCCGGTGACGATGACGACGACGACGACGACGACGATGATGATGACGATGATGATGACGATGACGACGACGACGACGACGACGATGATGACGACGATGATGACGACGATGATGACGACGATGATGACGACG
>QKPP01000161.1 GCA_006508105.1 Myxococcales bacterium FL481
ACGCTCAAGTAGCAAACGAGGACATCATGGATCTATCACTGGTTGAAATCTGGGAGACGATGGGGTTTTTGGCCCGCTTGGTTGCGATCGTCTTGATCGGCATGGGGGTCGCAACCGCGGTCGTTGGGATCGAGCGGTGGCTAATCCTCAATACCGGGCTCAGCCGTTCGGCTCAGTTCCTGGCCCGGGCTCGCCCGCTGCTCGACGACGCCGAGCTGGCGAAAGTCAAAGACCTCAGCGCGGGCAAAGAATACGGGAAAGCTCCCCTCGCTCGCCTCATTCGTACCGGCATCACGGTCTACGAGAAGCACGAGGGCAAAGCCGGTGGTCTCGATCTCACGCGTCGTGACCTCGAGCGTCAGCTCGACTCCATTGCGGCGGAGTCTCGACGCGGGATGAGCTTGCTCGCATCGATCGGGTCGACCGCGCCCTTCATCGGTCTGTTCGGAACCGTGATCGGCATCATCACTGCCTTCCAGGGCATCGCAGCCTCGGGGGGCGGCGGCCTTGACGCGGTGTCGGCGGGTATCGCAGAGGCCCTTATCGTCACGGCGGTCGGTCTGGTGGTCGCCATCGTCGCGGTGCTGGTGTTCAACTACCTCAGCGCACGTTTCGACGAGCTGGACATGAAGATGCAACACGCCGCGGGCGAGCTCCTCGATCATATGGAGCTGAGTCGTGGGGGTTGATCTCAACGCCGGCAAGAGCGGCAAGGGAGCGACGCCCGACATCAACGTCACGCCGCTCGTCGATGTCGTCTTGGTGCTGCTCATCATCTTCATGGTGGTCATCCCGAACGTTCAGGACGGCAAGAGCATCGAGTTGTTCAAGACGAAGGTCGCGAAGGCGGCGGACTCTGAGGAACCGGACAAGACCATCATCACGATCGATGCCAAAGAGCATTACTTTGTCGCCGACCAGGAGGTCAGCCGTGCGGAGTTGCTGTCTGCACTCGACGCGGCTGCCGCGGCCGAGCCAGGCCTGCCCGTGCTCATTCGCGGTGACGTCAGTGTGCCGTACCGCGTGGTGCGTGAAGTGTTTCGAGAGGCCCAGCAGCGCGGCGTCGTTGGCGTCAAACTGGCCGTCGGTCGCCAGAAACAGGGGTTTGACGAGTAACGGCCATGGGTAGCTCGACCACATCCGGAGCGCTGTCGGGGCGCCGGCGCCCACGGGCGGCGACCACTCCGAGGCTCAATGTCACGCCGCTCGTCGACGTCGTTCTCGTGCTGCTGATCATCTTCATGGTGATGGCGCCGGTCGTGAATGCCCATTTTGCGGCCCGTCTTCCGCCGAAGCCGGACGACACGGACAAGGCCCTCGCCCAGGCGAATCCCAACGACAAACCACTCGTGCTGCGGGTCGAGCCGGACGGTCGGCTCACCGCCAACAAAGTCGAACTCGCGCCCGGTGAGGCTAGCGATCGACTCAAGCGCATGCTCAACGCGCGCCCCAACACGCTGCTGTACATCGACTCGGCGGACGACGCCGCGTACGGCCACGTACTGGCGGGCATCGAAAAAGCCCGCGTCGCGGGTGCGCATCCACTCGTGCTCGTCACTGAAGAACTGCCACTCGACTAAGCCTGCTCGCTCTCCGACTGCTCGGATCGCTCCGCCTCGCTGCTCCATACGCTGCGTACGCTAGTTCGGCGTACAGAAATCGAAATCGTCATGAACGAGAACGTCCGCCGTGGGCCGAAGTACCCGGCTGCAATGGCCGTGGTGTGTCTTTGTACCTTGCCGACGACCGCGTGGGCGGGTCCGTCGCTATCTCCGGCTCTGCCGTCAGCGTTGACGTCACGCTCGGTCGCCGAGCCCTCGGTGAGTTCGTCGTCGATGGTGTCTTCCGTGCATCGTGCCTCGACGCAAACGAGTCCATCCGCTGCTGTCGCGGGTTCGCCCCGCGTCGCAGGAGCACTGCACGGGTCGCCAGCACCGTCAGTATCGTTGGCGGTGGTTGCGCCTTCCAACCAGCCGCCGGCCGCCGGGCAGCCTCCGAGTGGTTCGCCGCCGCCAGCGAGGACGCAACCCCCGCTTTCAGCGCCACCGTCGAACACGTCCTCCCCGGCCGCGCAACCGCCGGTCGCGACGCAGCCGACTCCGGCCCCGACCCCAGCACCAGGAGCGCCGCCGTCTTCGACCCAGCCGGCACCGCAACCGCAGCCACCGGTGCAGGGGAGTGTTCCCCCAACCACAGCGGCCCCGGGCTCTGCTACGCCGCCGAATGCCAGTCAGCCAGCGCCGGTTCCCACCCCACAGCCGGCCGCCGAGGTGAGTCCGGCTCAGGAGGAAGCCGTGCCCGAGTGGGAGACCGACTCGGGGGACGATGAGGATCCGTTCGGCGACTTCGAGATCGAGGATCTCAGCGACGACGAGGAGCTGCTCGACGCGGTGCTGAAAGAGGACGAGGTCCAGGCGACCGGCAAGGTGTCCACCCTTTCGGGCACCGTGACGAACACCCGCGGCGAGCTGGTGATCGGCGCGAATGTGGAAGTGACGGTGGGTGGGCAGACCTACGTCGGCAAGACGGGGGCGGACGGGGCGTACTCGCTGGCCGTGCCTCCCGGGCTCCACACGGTGACCGTGCGGCAAGATGGTCACCAGGCCAAGGCGTACTCCGAGGTCAACGCACCGGTGAACGAGACGGTGACGCTCGACGCCGAGCTGGTCCCCACGGGGCAGGACATGGTGGTAGAGGTGTCCGCCGAGCGAAACAAGGAGGTCGCTGGCGCGGATCTCGAAGAGCGGCAGTCGTCCGTCGCCACGCGCGACATCATCGGTCGCGCCGAGATGTCGCGCTCCGGTGGCGGGAGTGCTGCCCGGGTCGCCAGTCGTGTGGTTGGGGCGACGGTCGTGGACGGTCGCTATGTGTTCGTCCGCGGTCTCGGCCACCGCTACGGCAACTTGTTGCTCGACGGGGCACGGGTACCCAGCCCGGAGCCCGAGTTGCGCACCGTGCCGCTCGACATGTTCCCCAGCGGCGCGTTGTCGGCGATGGACGTCCAGAAAACCGCACGTCCGGGCACGCCGCCGGACTTCGCGGGCGGTTCCACGCAGTTGGCCACTCGGGATATCCCGAGCGATCTCGTGGCGTCGTTCGGCATCAGCACGGAATTCAATACTGAGACCTCATTGCAGCCGATGGTGACCAACCGCGGCTACGCGAGCTCCGACTTGTTCGGCTTTGGCAACGCGCCTCGAGCGACGCCCGACTGGTTTCCCGATGACAGCCCGGTCGGCCGGAACGTGCCCGATCCCGACAATCCGCGCCTCGACCTGTGGTCCCCCGAGGAGGTCGAGGAGCAAGGCGAGGCCATGCTGACGGAGACGGAGATCCTCGAGCATCGTCGGGCGCCGATGAACGTCAGCGGCAAGTTCTCGCTCGGTAATGGCTGGACTGTGGGCGAGCGCGGGCGACTGGGCGTCTTGGTCGCGGGCGGCTACAAAAACAAACACCAAACGACGGAGGAGACGGTGCGTCAGTTCGGTGGGTCCCAAGACGGCACGCTCGACGAGGATTCACCACAGGTCGACTACGCGGGCGAGCGCACCGTCTACAACGTCGCATGGAACTCGATCGGGCTGTTGCGCTGGGAGATCAATCCTGACCACAAGCTGCGGTTGTTGGCTTTGTACTCGCGCGACGCCGACGACGAAACCCGTGACCAAATCGGCATCGCGCCGGGCGTGGCCGGACCGGATACCCTCAAGACCACGCGCTTGCGGTACGTCATGCGCTCTGTGGCCTTGGCTCAGCTGGGGGCGGAACACCGACTCCCGCGGGCATCGAACCTCACGATCGACTACTTCGGAGCGGTGGCCCAAGCCCGGCGCGATGACCCGGCGATCCGGTCGATGCAATTCCGGCAGAGCCCGCAAACCGGCGAGTTTCGTTTGGACGACTCATCGGGCCCCAGCAGCATGAGTCAGGTCTATCTCGATCTGGTTGACAACTCGGCGAACGGGGCTTTGAACATTGCCTTGCCGTTTCACGGCGTGCGGGGTCTCGACTCGAAGATCCAAATCGGCGGCTGGCTCGAGACGCGTCGGCGCGAATTCTATGCTCGCCGGTACACGTTCCAGATCGTCTCCGGCACGAATGCGTCGATTCCCTCCGGTGTCGGCAACATCCTCAATGACGACACGATCGGTGGCGGTGGCATCGGCGACCTCCAGCCGCTGGTTCTCAACGAGGTCACCCGCCCGTCCGACAGCTACCGCGCCAGTCAGGATGTGTACGCCGGTCACGCGGGGCTCGAATTGCCGCTGGCTCGCTGGTTCGCCATCTCGGGCGGGGCTCGGATTGAGAGCAGCGACATGGAGGTGGAGCCGTTCGACACGTACGGACGGCCCACCACGCTCGAGTCGGCCCGCCTGCTGGATCTCGACATCCTGCCGTCGGCGTCCATCTTGATATCGCCGGCTCGTCCGGTGGAGGGCCGTACCCTCAACGTCCGACTCAGCGGCGCGAAGACGTTGGCGCGGCCGGAGTTCCGCGAGCTGGCGCCGTTTTCGTTCACGGACTTCGTCGGAGGCCGGAACATCGCGGGTAACCCGAATGTGATTTCGTCCGACATCTGGAACGCAGACGCCCGGATCGAGTGGTTCCCGGGAAGCGGTGAGGTTTTGGCGGCCTCGGTGTTCTACAAACAGTTTATCGATCCGATCGAGCGCGTGGCGCCACCGGCGATGATCTCGTTCGCCAACGCGGACTCAGCCGTGAACGTCGGTGGAGAGCTCGAGCTGCGGAAGGACCTCGGCTTTATGGCGCCCAAGGAGAGCTCGGCCCGCAAGGTGTTCAAGCGCCTCACGGTTGGGGCGAACTTCGCATACACCTACAGCCAAGTCCGACTGCGACCACCGTGCGATCTGGCCGTGGGTGGTGGGGCCAAGACCGACGACTGCGCGGATGTGGTCGACAAGTCGACTTCACGTGAACGACCGCTGCAGGGCCAATCCCCGTACGTGGCGAACGCATTTGTCGACTACGACGACTCCGACTCGGGATTCGGACTGCGCGTGCTCTACAACACGTTTGGCCGCCGCATCGACACGGTGGGCGCGTTGGGCCTGCCCGACATCTACGAGGAGCCCCGTCACACGCTCGACGTCGTCTTGAGTCAGCGGCTGCTTCAGGTGTACACCGCAGAGTTCGTGCCGCCGCGTCACGTGGTGTCGGTGCAGCTCGGCGCGAGCAACCTGCTCAACGCCCAGGTGTTGCACACCCAAGGCGATACCAAAGCCACGACGTACGCGTACTATCCCGGCCTTGGGTTTTCGCTGGGAATCGACTGGCGTTACTAGACCCGATTCGGGCGCAAGCCTGGCGAGTCCCGGTGGCGCCCGATCGGTGTTCTCTCCGATTGCAGGAACCGGCGGACGGCAGCTGCGCCTCGAATCGGCGCGTTCGTGGACGCAGCGAATTCCCGTGGCGGTTCGCTGCGCGATGCGGGCCCGAATCGTTTCTGACCGCTCACTGTTGCTCGCGTCGCAAAGGTGATTCCCGGCGCGGGCACTGGCGGCAGATGGGCGGCGGCTCTAACGTTGCGCCCCGGAGACGCACGTATGCCAAACCTCTTCGATTCGATCCAGTTGGGTTCTCATCTCCTACCAAACCGGGTGTTCATGGCCCCGATGACGCGCGGGCGGGCGACAGAAGCGTACGTGCCCACGCCCGCGATGGCCACCTACTATGAACAGCGGGCATCGGCCGGCTTGCTCATCACGGAAGGGGTGCAGGTCTCTCCACAAGGCGTGGGGTGGTACCGGGCCCCGGGGATCTGGTCGCAGGCCATGGTGGATGCGTGGAGGCCCGTCACCGCGGCGGTGCACGACGCAGGGGGTCGTGTGTACATGCAGTTGTGGCACCTCGGTCGGGTGTCGCACCCGGACTATCAGGCGGGGGCCGCCTTGCCCGTGGGTCCATCGGCCGTCGCCGCGGCCGGAGATAGCCACACGCCGACCGGCAAGAAACCCTACGTCGTACCGCGTGCGCTCGCCGTCGAGGAGCTTCCGGCGGTCGTCGACTCGTTCGCGCAGGCCGCCCGAAACGCGATCTCAGCCGGGTTCGATGGTGTCGAGATTCATGGTGCAAACGGCTATCTCCTCGACCA
Organism: Myxococcales bacterium FL481; assembly: GCA_006508105.1. Taxonomy (GTDB): domain Bacteria; phylum Myxococcota_A; class Polyangia; order Nannocystales; family Nannocystaceae; genus FL481. Next base: position 6,113 of record QKPP01000161.1, read on the forward strand.
GTTCATTCGGGACGGTTCGAACAAGCGCGATGATGCGTACGGTGGGGCGCTTCCGAATCGTTGGCGACTCCCGCTCGAAGTGGCGGCGGCGGTTGCAGCGGCGATTGGGCCGGAGCGCACCGGGTTTCGCGTGTCACCGACCAACGGTTACAATGACATGCACGACGGCGATCCGGTGGGCACGTTCCGCTTCGGCGCCGAGCAGCTCAGCAAGCTTGGGCTGGTGTATCTGCACGTGGTGGAGCCGGTGCCGGGGCATATGCTCGCGGCGGCTGACGGGACGCAGACCCTCGGTGCGTTGCGTCAGGCATTCGACGGGGTGCTGATCACCAACGGCGGATTCGGCCGCGACAACGGACACGAGATCGTTTCGTCGGGGGCGGCAGACGCCGTGGCGTTCGGCGTTCCGTTTCTCGCCAACCCGGATCTGGTGCAGCGGTTCCGAATCGGGGCCGAGCTGGCTGCGCCGGATATGGCGAAACTGTACGCCGGCGACGACAGCGGCTATATCGACTACCCCCCGATGAGCCAGTAGTCCATCCAAACGGCCCGCAGCGAGGCGTTGCGCGCACTCGCGAGCGCGGTACGAAATTGGAGCGTGACGATCGAGTCGACGAGCCCACCGTTCTCCGCGTTGGATCGCTGTTTTCACCTGGCCTACACCGTGGCGTACCGGTTGATGCGGGTCTACTGGGCCGTTCGACGCCCGGCGACGCGGGGGGCGTTGGTGGCCTTGTGGTGCAACGGAGAGATCCTGCTCGTCCGCAACTCGTATCACGGCTACTTCTCGCTACCGGGCGGCTACGTGCAACCGGGCGAGAGCGGTATCGAAGCGGCACGACGGGAGCTCAAAGAAGAGGTCGGCCTCGACCTGCCGGTGGAACGATTGTCAAAAACCCTGCACTTGCACCATGTCTGGGAGCACAAGCAAGAGGAGCTCGAGATGTATGCGGTCGAGTGTGCGCAACCGCCATCGCTGGCCATCGATCGACGTGAGGTGATTCTCGCCGAGTTCTTTGCCCCTGACCGGGCCCTCGAGCTGAACGTTTTTCCGCCGATTCGGCGCCACATTCTCGAACGTCTGGGCGCCGGCTGAGGTCGCCGTATACTCTTGGCGCGATGCCCAAGCCGACACGCCTCCATCGACGCGAGTTTCTCGGCCAGGCGACGCGGTGGGGAGGGGCGGCCGCGCTGGCGGGGACGGGGTGCGGGAACCCGAGGCCCAGCGAGAGCTCCCCCGCCGCGTCGAATCCGGCGACCCCCCGGGCGAACCCGACCCAACCGCCCGCCGAAGCCTCCCCGGCGCTCCCCGTGCCCGGGAGCCAAGCCGGGTTGCCGTCGGCGCTACCGGACGGGCTTGTTCTCGATAACTTCACCCTCTACACGCGTACCCCCCTGACCTTGGAGGCGAAGCGATCCCGCCTCGGGATAGGCCCGGTGACGCCGCTGTCGCGGCTGTTCGTACGCAACAATCTTCCGCTGCCGGATCGGTCGATTGTGGACAACCCGGACGCGTGGACGCTGGCCGTGTCGGGGACCCGCCAGCGTCGCGCCTTCACCCTGAGTGAGCTCAAGACGCTGGGAATCACCAGTGTAGCGGCGGTGTTGCAGTGCTCGGGAAACGGGCGGCGCTTTTTTCCCCACGGTCCGTCCGGTTCTCCGTGGGGCGTCGGTGCGGCGGGGTGCGTGGTGTGGACCGGAGTCCCCGTGGCCACCGTGCTCCAGGCCGCCGGAGGACCGGGGGCCCAGGCCAAATACCTGACCACGACGGGGGCAGATCCCCTTCCTGACCTCCCGGAGGGGCTGCGGAGGGAAGATTTGCTCGTGGAACGATCGATTCCACTCGACAAGGCCCTGGCGGACGCGCTGTTGGCCTGGGAGGTCAATGGGGTGCCGTTGCCCCTCACCCACGGCGGACCGCTGCGATTGGTCGTGCCCGGGTACTACGGCGTGAACAACATCAAGTACGCGAAGTCCCTCGCCTGTACCGCGGAGCAGAGCCCCGCGAAGATCCAGCGTACGGGGTATCGAGTGCGCCCGGTGGGCGAGAAGGCGGCGCCGGACCAGCCCAGCATGTGGCGGATGAACGTAAAATCGTGGATCAACGGGCCCGGCGCGGACGGGGAGATCGTGCTGGCGGGCGAGGTCCAGCTGTACGGCGTGGCGTTCTCAGGCGAGCGCTCGGTGACCCGAGTGGAGGTCTCCGTGGACGGGGGGCGGACATGGGGGACGGCGGAGTGGGTGGGTCCAGACCTCGGCGCCGCGGCGTGGCGGACGTTCCGGTTCGAGGTCAAGCTCGCGGCGGGCCGGCACCGTCTCGTGAGTCGAGCCACGGACAGCGGGGGGGCCACGCAACCGCGTCGGAGAGTCGAAAACCACCGCGGCTATGCCAACAACTCGTGGGACGACATGGCGCTAGAGATCGACGTGTTCAACGAGCCGCCGGCGGACGCGGCCACGCGGCCTCGCGCGCAGACTGAAGCGGAGGCGGGACCCGTTGCCCTCAGCGAGTCGGCGCAGCGCGGTCGAGAGCTGTTCTTGCGCGGCGCGTCGCCGCCGTGCGGGACGTGCCACACTCTGGCCGAGGCCCAGACCGCCATGAAGGTGGGCCCGAATCTCGATGACTTGGCGCCACCGGTCGAGCGGGTGGAACGAGCGGTGTCGCAGGGCGTGGGGGCCATGGCCGGGTACGCGGACCGACTCAGCCCGCAAGAGCGACTCGATCTGGCGACCTACGTCTACGAGGCGACCCGGCGCCGGGGCGGCGGGGGCTGAGGGGCGTCGTGGGACGGCCCCGTCGGCATGGCGGTGCGTGAGCGCCAGCGGGGCCAGTCGCGGGGCTACGGGGCCGGTTGGGCCGCTCGGCGCGAGCGCAGGTACTCGACCAACGCACCCGTCGAAGGGTCGTGCCGGTCGGGCCGAGCGCCCGACCGCAGCTCCTCGGTGAGGTTCCCAGCGAGTTGTTTGCCCAGTTCCACGCCCCACTGATCGAAACTGTTGATCTGCCAGATCACCCCTTGGACAAACACTTTGTGTTCGTACAACGCGATGAGTCGGCCCAGCGAACGCGGCGTGAGGCGGTCCAACAATAGCGTTGTCGTGGGCCGGCTGCCTGCGAATACGCGATGAGGGGCGAGGGCCTCGACGCGGTCGGGCGGCAAACCTTGGGCGATGAGTTCGGCGCGGGCTTGCTCGAGCGTTTTGCCGCGAGCAAGCGCCTCGGACTGCGCAAGGCAGTTCGCCAACAGCAGGTCGTGATGGCCGGCGAGCCCGTGATCTGGTTCGAGCACGGCGATGAAGTCCGCCGGAATCAGCCGCGTACCTTGGTGCAACAGTTGGAAGAACGCATGTTGGCCATTGGTGCCGGGCTCGCCCCACACGATCGGGCCCGTCGCGTACGACGTGATGGGCCGGCCGGACCAATCGACCCCCTTTCCGTTGCTCTCCATGTCGACCTGTTGCAGATACGCGGGCAAGCGTTGGAGCCGTTGGTCGTACGGCAGCACGGCATGGCTCGCGGCACCCCAGAAATTGGCGTACCAGATGCCGAGCAGGGCCATGGTCACGGGGAGGTTGTCGGACCACGGAGCCGAACGAAAGTGTTCGTCGATCTCGTGCGCTCCCGACAGCATCTCCTCGAAGCGATCCATGCCGATGGCGCAGGCGACTGACAACCCGATCGTTGACCACAGCGAGTAGCGCCCGCCAACCCAATCCCAAAACCGCAGCATGTTGTTCGGATCAATGCCGAACTGCGCCACTGCTTCGGCATTGGTGGAAATCGCCACAAAATGTCGGGCGACGGCAGCGTCGTCGCCAAGGCGCTGGGTGAGCCACTGTCGAGCGGACCGAGCGTTGGTCAGGGTCTCGAGGGTGGTGAACGTCTTCGATGCGATTAAGAACAGGGTCGATTCCGCGTCGATCCGCTGCAGCGTCGCATCGAGATGGGCCCCGTCGACGTTCGATACGTGGTGCACCGTCAGATCGTCGGGCCAGTAGGGGCGCAGCGCCTCACAGACCATGTGCGGTCCGAGATCCGAGCCGCCGATGCCGAGGTTGACGACGCTGCGGATCGGTTTCCCGGTGTGACCCCGCCACATTCCCGTCCGCACGGCATCGGTGAGTTGGCGCATGCGGGCCAGTTCTCCTCGGACCGCGGGCATGACGTCTCGGTCGTCGCAGACAACCGGGCGATCGCTGCGATTGCGCAGCGCGGTATGCAGCACGGCCCGCTGCTCGGTGACGTTGATTCGTTCGCCCGCGAACATGCGATCGATGCGATCGCGCAGCGAGCTCGCGTCGGCGAGCGCGTGCAAGGCTCGCCAAGCCGCGTCGTCGATACGATGCTTCGAAAAGTCGGCGTACAAGTCGTCGAAACGCAACGTGAGTCGCTGGACCCGCTGCGGGTCGCGTTCGAACAGCTCAAGAATCGAGACGTTCGCGAGCTCGGCCTGGCGATCGCGCAGCGCTTGCCAGCCGGGGAGACGATCGGGAGCGGACATGGTCCACAGTGTATCCGCTGCGGTGGAGTTCACGCGGCCGCGGCGTGAAGCGTCGCCGAGAACCGGCGCGGTGGGGTTCGGGCGCCGCCGAACCCGTCGACGTCGTCGCGGCTCGACGCCGGGTCGGGATAGTGGCACGGTGCGGCGCACGAGAGCCAACGATGAGTCATCAAGCAATGTTTGCGTCCCTGGGCCTTGCCGACCTCAACCTCAATGACGGCGATCTCGTGTCGCACTCGCCGATCGACGGTCAGACGTTGGGCCGCGTGGCGAGCGACGACGAGGCGCAGATCGACGCCAAAATCGCCCACGCCCACGAGGCCTACCTGGCCTGGCGAGCCGTACCCGCTCCGCGCCGCGGGGAGTTCGTGCGCTGCCTCGGAGAGGAGCTGCGGGCCCACAAGCAAGCGCTGGGCGAGTTGGTCACGCTCGAGTGCGGCAAGATCACCCAAGAGGGTCTCGGCGAGGTCCAAGAGATGATCGACATCTGCGACTTCGCGGTCGGCCTGTCGCGTCAGTTGTACGGGTTGACGATCGCGTCAGAGCGCCCCGAGCACGCGATGCGTGAGACTTGGCACCCGCTCGGGCCGGTGGCGGTCATCAGCGCGTTCAACTTTCCGGTGGCCGTGTGGGCCTGGAACGCCGCGATCGCGTTCGTCTGCGGCGATTCCGTGCTGTGGAAGCCGTCCGAGAAGACCCCATTGACGGCGTTGGCGTGCCAGCAGTTGGTCCAGCGGGCCGCGGCGAAATGCGGCGATGTGCCGACCGGGCTGTCGCAGTTGGTGATCGGCGAGCGGGCCGCGGGTGAGCAACTCGTGGACGACCGACGGATCCCGCTGGTCAGCGCGACCGGGAGCTGTGCCATGGGCCGGACCGTGGCTCCCCGCGTCGCCGCGCGGTTTGGTCGTTCGATCCTGGAGCTCGGTGGCAACAACGCGATTGTGGTCACGCCTTCCGCCGATCTTGACCTCGCCGTGCGGTCCATCGTGTTCGGAGCCGTGGGCACGGCGGGGCAGCGCTGCACCACGACGCGGCGGTTGTTCGTGCATCCCGCGGTGCGCGGCGACCTGCTCGAGCGGCTGCGACGCGCCTACGGGTCGCTGCAGATCGGCGATCCGCGAGAGCCGGGGACATTGGTGGGACCGTTGATTGACGAGGCTGCGTTCTCGGCCATGCGGTCCGCCCTGGACGAGCTACGCTCGAGTGGCGCGACCGTGCACGGCGGCCAGCGGGTGCTCGCGGACCGGTTCTCCGGGGCATACTACGCCCAGCCGGCCCTGGTGGAGATGCCTGCGAGCCGCACGAACATCGCCGAGGAGACGTTCGCGCCGATCCTGCACGTGTTTGAGTACGAGCGGTTCGAAGAGGCGATCGCTCGCCAAAACGATGTGCCACAGGGTCTCTCCTCGGCCGTCTTCACCAACGATGTACGCGAGGCCGAACACTTCGTCTCGGTGGCCGGCAGCGACTGCGGGATTGCCAATGTGAACATTGGCACGTCCGGCGCGGAGATCGGCGGGGCGTTCGGTGGCGAGAAGGAGACCGGCGGTGGTCGGGAGGCGGGCAGCGACAGCTGGAAAGCCTACATGCGGCGGTCGACGTCAACCGTCAACTACGGGCGGCAGCTGCCACTGGCTCAAGGCATCGAGTTCGACGTCTAAACCGAGTTCGGTCGCAGCGGTGCCGGCCGAACCCACGCCGAACCCACGCCGAACCCACGCCTAGGCCGGTGAGTCCGGCGTGACGTAGGCCCGCGTGATGCCGCCGTCGACGACGAACTCTTGACCCGTCAAGTAGGACGACTCGTCAGATGCAAGGTAGAGGGCGGCGGCGGCCATTTCGGTGGCTTCGCCGAACCGCCCCATCGGAATGTGGACGAGCCGGCGCTGCTTTTTGGCTTCAGTGTCGAGAAACTTCATGAGCAGCTCCGTGCGGAGGGGGCCGGGACACAAGGCGTTGACGCGCACGCCCTGTCGGGCGTGGATCACCGCGAGTTCGCGGCTCAGGGCGAGGACCGCTCCCTTACTGGCCGTGTAGGCGACCTGTGGGGTCGCGGCACCCATGAGCGCGACGAACGAAGCGGTGTTGATCACGGATCCCCCGCCGGCTCGCAGCAGCGCCGGGATGCCGAACTTGCAGCCCAAAAACACGCTCTTGGCGTTGATGGCCAGCGTTGCGTCCCAGACCGCTTCGTCGGTCGCGACGGCATCGCCGTCGCGCGAGTCCATGATGCCAGCGTTGTTGAACAGCACGTGTAGCCCGCCGAAGTGCCGCTCAGCCGCGTCCACCATGGCTTCGCAGTCTGCAGCGACCGAGACATCCGCCCGACAAAACGCGGCACGGTGGCCGTCGGCGGTGAGTCGGGCCGCGAGCTGAGTCCCATGGGCTTCGTCAAGATCGACGAGCAACACCGCCGCGCCTTCGCGGCAGAACAGTTCGGCGGTGGCGCGGCCGATTCCGTGGGCGGCACCGGTGATCAGGGCGGTCTTTCCGTGGAGGCGCATGGTTCATCCTTGGCCTAGATTTGTTCGAAGTAGCGGCCACGTTCCCAGTCGGTCACGGCCGAATCGAACGCGGCTTGTTCGGTGCGAAGAAAGTGCGTGTAGTGATCGACAAAGGCGTCACCAAACGCGGCGCGGGCAAACCCGCTGTGGGCGAAGCCTTGCGTGGCTTCAGGGAGTGAGGACGGAACGGCGGGCAGGTCTTGCGCTTGGTACATGTCGCCTCGGAAGGCCGCGGGCGCGGGGAGTTGGCCCTCGATGCCATCGAGCCCAGACGCCAGCGCGGCGGCGAAGGCCACGTAGGGGTTGCAGTCGGCTCCGGGGATGCGGCACTCGACACGCAGACTCGGGCCCGACCCGATGACCCGAAATCCCGCCGTGCGGTTGTCCGGGCTCCAGGCCAACCGGGTAGGGGCCCACGATCCGGTGCGATAGCGCTTGTAGGAGTTGACCGTCGGCGCGTACATGGGCGTGAGCTCCGCGGCGTGGCGCAGCCATCCGGCGAGAAAGTGGCCGAACGTGCTCGATCCACGCACGCCGTCGAACGACTGCTCCCCCGCGAACAGGTTTTGGCCGTCGCGCCACAAACTCAAGTGAAGGTGACAACTCGAACCCGCGGCGTCGGCATGGGGCTTGGCCATGAACGTCACCGACAACCCCAAATCGTCGGCCACGTCTTTGAGGCAGCGCTTGAGCAGCACGTGGCGATCGGCCATCGTCAGCGCGTCCGCGTATCGCACATTGAGCTCATGTTGTCCCCGGCCCCACTCTCCCTTCGTCGTCTCGAGGGGAATGCCGGCAGCACGAAGATGCTGGCGGACGGGCCCGTGCAGTCGCTCGTGTCGGCGGGTCGACCCGAGGTGATAGTCTTCCAGGTACGGGTTGGCGGGGGTCAGCTGGGCGAACCCGCGTGATCCCGCTTCCGCGTAGCTGTCCTCGAAAATGAAGTACTCGAGTTCGGACGCTCCCATCACGTCGAACCCCATCTGGGCGGCGCGGTCGAGTTGTGCCCGCAGCAGGCTGCGAGGGGCCAGCGCGACTCGAGTGTGGTCGGCCGGATCGTGCACGTCGCACTGAACGATCGCGCTGCGACGCAACCAGCGGGCCTCGCAGAGCGTGCCCAGGTCGGGGACGAGATGAAAGTCCCCGTAGCCGCGTTCCCAGTTGGCGAACTGGTAGCCAGGCACCGGCTCCATGTTCATGTCGACCGTGAGCAGGTAGTCGCATGCGTGCATGCCGCCCGGCACCACCTCGTCCAGAAAGAACCGGGCATCGCACCGCTTGCCCATCATCCGCCCGTACAGGTCGGTGAACGCGACGAGCACGGTGTCGATGTCACCTGAATCGACCTGTCGGGCCAGCGCCTCGAGACCGAGCGGGGCAGATTGCGAGTTTGGAGAGGTCGCCACCGGGTCAGCGTAGCGCGTCAGAGGGGATTCGCCCTGGGCGACGTCGCTCCGTGCCCCCGACAGGATGGCCCTTGGCACGGCCGGGGCGCTCGGCTATGGCTGACGGGATGCTCGAGGTACTCGACGACATCTCCGGCGAGGGGAACCGCCGGTTTCGCCTCGGCCTCCGGGACGGTGCCGCCGTCGAGGCGGTGGTCTACGGCGGCGACGCGCTGTGCATCTCCAGCCAGGTCGGCTGTGCTGTGGCCTGTCCGTTCTGCGCGTCGGGTGCCCGTGGGTTCGGACGCAATCTGGAGCTCGACGAGCTTGTCGGCCAAGTCATGACGGTCCGTGGCCTGGTCAACGGGATCGTTCGGGTCACGGTCTCGGGAATCGGGGAGCCGCTTCACAACCATCAGCGGGTGGTCGCGTTCACCGAGTGGGCGCGCACCGTGGGGCTGCCTGTGAGCCTGACAACATCGGGAGGACCGCTTGCGCGGCTGCGGCCGTGGCTTGAGTTGCATCCGCACCGCGGCCTGACGATTTCTGTTCACGCGGGGACGGAGGCCGTGCGGGCTCAGATGGTGCCCCACGGGCCATCGCTGACGGCTTTGTTCGGCGTGCTGGGTCAGACCGTGCCTGGTCTCGGCCGCGGTCGTCGGCGAAAGGTCGCGCTCGCCTACCTGCTCATGGCCGGAATCAACGACCACGAGGCGGAAATCGACGCGTTCGTCGAACGCGTGCGTTCGCTGAGGCTCAAGCTTCACCTCTACGCTTTCAACCCGGTGCCGACCAACGATCTCGAGCCGGCCTCGGAAGCCCGCTATCAACAGATAGCCGCGCGGCTGCGCGGCGACGGCTTCGACGTGCGCCGCAGCTCTCAAGCCCGTCGGCGGGCGAACGGCGGTTGCGGCACGTTGGTGGCGGCCCGGTCCGCCTCGAGCCCGAACGCGCTGCCCGTACTGCAGTAGCGATCAGCGCGAAGCGGCCGGGTCTGCTGGCTACGGCGGGAACGGATCGCAGCGAACAGCTGGGCGGGCAGGGGTGGCCCCAGCCCGCGCCCAATCCGCGGTGATGGGGGCAGTTGGATCCGGGATGGCGACGCGATGACAGCCCGTTTTCCACCGGACTCGCTCGTGAGCCGGGTGTGTGTTGACGGCCGCGGGTGTGCCCGATATCCCTGCGCTCCGGGGTCGCTTGGACGTTTATGCCTAGATTCGAGCTTGTCGAGGTTCCGCTTTCCGATCGCGCGTTGGTCGAACGATTCATTCGTGTGCCGTGGCACATCCATCGCAACGTGTGGCCCAACGAGCACTGGGTCCCGCCGCTTCTCATGGATCGCCGCGACTTTCTCAACCCGAAGAAGAACCCGTTCTTTGAGCACGCCCAGTGTGCGTTTTGGCTGGCGACGGTCGATGGGCAAGACGTTGCTCGCATCGCGGCGGTTCACGACATCGACTACGAACGGCACCACGGCGAGCGGGTGGGTTACTTCGGGATGTTCGAGTGCCCGGACGATCCTGAGTTGGCCCGGGCGCTGATCGATCAGGCGCTGGATTGGCTGCGGCCTCGCGGTATCACGCGGGTGATCGGTCCGACCGAACTGTCGATGAACTACCTGTTCGGGGTTCTCGTCGACGCGTTCGACCGAGAGCCGGGTATGAACATGCCCTTCAACCCGCCATACTACGACGCGCTCATGGCCAGCGCCGGTCTGCGCAAGGTCAAAGATGTGTTTCAGTGGGGGATCGATGTGCGTGAAGGGCTGCCGTCGCGTGTGGAAAGAATGGCGGGGCTCATCAAAACGCGTGAGAGCATCCAGCTGCGAAACATCGATTTGTCCGATTGGAGCAACGAGGTCGAGCGCACGCTGGAGATCTACAACGAAGCTTGGGAAGACAACTGGGGGTTCGTTCCCATCGGTCGCAAGGAATATCAGCACATCGCCAAGGACCTCAAAATGGTGATGCATCCGACCATGGGGCTGATGGCGGAGGTCGACGGCGAACCGGTCGCGTTTGCGCTGACGATCATGAACATCAACCCCATCCTCAAAAAGCTCGACGGTCGCTTGTTCCCTACCGGGCTGCTGCGCTTGCTTTGGGACTTGAAGGTGGCAAAGCGAGTCCGCAGTGGCCGCCTGGTACTGATGGGTATCAAGGCTGGGTACCGGCGACGCGGAATCGAGACGTTGTTGTCCGTCGAGTCCTTCCGGGCCGGTCGTGCGCTCGGTTGGCCCGGCGGCGAGATCGGATGGACGCTCGAGGACAACGACATGGTCAATCGCGCCATCGAAGCGATGCGCGGGGAGAAGATCGCCACGTATCGGATGTATGAGACCGAGCTGGCGCCGCCGCCCTAGCCGGTCGCTGGCCTCATCCGCGCGGGTGAGGCGTGGCCTCAGGCTCCGAGGCGCGCGCGTCGGCGACGAGCGAGGCCGAGCAGCCCGACGCCACCGAGCCATGCCACGTGGTCGGGCAGGGAGCGGGCGGCCTGGCAGCCTCGCTCATGGTCGGCTGGTGGATCGGCCGGCGCCGAGATGTCGAGGCACTCGCACTGGTCGCAGCGACCGGGGAGAAGATCCAAGTCGGTCTCGTCTCGCAGCCAACACAAGACGGGGAAGGGGACGCCGTACACCCCGCCTTGGCCGCAGTCGTAGCCGCGAGAAAGTACGCCCGCGAGCTTCCATGCGCCACCTGACTGCACCAACGCTGGACCCCCGGAGTCGCCGTGGCATGAGTCTTTACCATCTCCGCCAGCGTAGAACTCCTTGCCAGTCTCGGAGAACTTCGTGATGGCGGTCGTGACCTTGTGCTTGGTCCCGATCTCGCCGCTTTCGGTGGATCCGTACCCGACCAGCGTGACCGAAGCTCCCGCGGCGATCAGTCGATCATAGTCGTGTTGGTTGGTGATGGGCTCGATCGTGCCGACGTCCATCCCGTCGGCCAAGATGATGTACGCGATGTCGTAGTTGTCATCGACGCAGTCATCGGGCAGGCAATACTGGGGATGGATGGCGTACCTCAAGGCTTCCGACTGGGCCTCGAGCGCGCTCGAGCTCGTGCCCGCGAATACGTTGACGGGGGGGGAGTTGTCATCCAGGCGTGCGAGACAGTGCGCTGCCGTGAGCACCACCGTGGGCGAAAGCATCGTGCCCGTGCACAGCTCGGTTTTGTTGGCGTGTTGGACGTAGACGCCGACGACTGGGAGAAATTCTCCATCGGCGACCGGCTCGCCGCCGTAGATCCGCTCGGTCCCGACTGGGTCCGCCGGGGTCTCCGTCAGGCTCGCGGTCAGCAGCGACAACATCCAGGAAAGGGGCAACACGGCAGTAGTCTAGCCTGCGGGGCTACGAACCGCGAACGGCGATGCCGCCGGCCCCCCTACGCCTGGGCAGGATCGCGCGGTCCGCTTGCCCGCCGCCGACGGACTGCGGACGGGACACCCGACGATGGGGCCGACCCCCACCGTGGACTGGATTGCGATCAGGGGAGTCAACCCCGACGCCGTGCTGCGGGCTAGCGGGCGGCGACCGCGATCCCCAGTTGTTCACGCGCGGACGTGTAGTCCGAGGACACGATGTAACACAGCAGGTCCCGCAGATCGGGGTCGTGCTCACTGGCCGTGGCGAGCTCCGACACATCCGAGTCGGACACGACCTCGAGCGCCGTACGAATGTCTCCGGCCAGCGCGACCCCGGCTCGGTTCCCAGCGCGCCGGATCCGGGTGCGCCACGTTCGGCTGTCGAACGCTCCGTGCTCGTGTTGAGTGAAGACGCTCGAGATCCGGCGGCTCGTTCGAATCGGGATTTTTCGGGCAAGTTCTTGGCTGAGGCGCAAGACGTCCTCTTGATCGCCGCGGGAGTGGTGCTTTCGGCGAGCGTGCCGCGGGTGAAACGCCTGCAGCGCCGCCGAGAGAATGTGGGCGAAGGCCTCGGGTTCGAGCCCAGTGGCGAGCACGACACTGGGGTGGGTGAAGTACATGGCCCGGGCCAAGGCGAACCGCAATGCCGAAGCGTCCGCACTCTCACGGCTCTTCGGACCGGCGAAGATGACCGGCGGTTGCTGGCACGAGACACGGAAGTAGGCCGCGACGGGGTCGATATCATCTCCAGCGGGCAGCTCTGGGTCGTTGACCAAAGCCACGCGCGTTTGCCCCATCGTGCGCAGCAGCTCCGCCCAGCTTTGGGCGAGCAGGTCTTCGCCCACCGGAGAGACCCGTGCGGTGGGATTGAACCCGGCCCTCGGGAGCACTTCGCCGAGGATTGGGGCGCCGTGTTCCCACAGCTCCGCCAATGCATCGGGAACCCCCGCATCGGGCGCGGCGGTTCCGACGAGCGTGGCGACGTCGATCTCCCCGAGCGCGGTTTCACCGTCGAGCTCGTGCGTGTCGAGGAACGTGTTGGCCGCGTTGTTGGCTGGGTCGAGCAGTCGCAGTACGGTGAACAGCGCGTGGGCGCGTCCGAGTTGCTCGTGCTCCGTGAAATGCTCGGCCAACGCGGCAAGGCTTGGCTGGTGGGTCGGATCGATGCGCAGGATCTCGGTGTGATTGCCCAGTCGGGGCTCACCGTCGATTCGGGCGTCGTCGTACAGCCCGTCGAGGCGGATGCGATCTTGCAACGTCAGGGCACCGGCGTCGAGAGCGGACGCGCGTTCGAGGGCGGAGACAGCTTGTCGTGGATCGCCACCTTCGAGCTCGGAGAGCCGACGAAGCAGGGCCACTCGACTCGCGATGTCGTTCCCAGCGACGTCGTCACCGTCGATGCACTCGAAGTACTCGCGCACGACCGACTCGAGCTGAGCGCCTCGCCCGAGAGCCTCATACGCCGTGGCGAGGGCCAAGACGGCGGCCGATGAGCCCGGCGCGAGCGCGGTCGCTTGCTCGGCGTATTTGCGGGCGCGGTCGAGGGCGCTTGACTCCCGCTCGCGTTGCTCCAGGCACAGTCGTGCCCCTTCGAGAAGCATCTCCAAGCGTCTCTCGGCGGTGAGGTCGTCGAGCTGCAAGAGTCGGTCGAGGCACTGCAGGGCGAGTTGATCGTCGCGTCCGCGACATACGTCGAAGGCGATCTCGAGCTGATCGCGATCGAGCACCGCGGCGTCCTCCGACTCGAACCGGTCCACCGCGCCTCGAATGGACTTGAAGGCGGCCTTGCGGAGGTTGACCTCGTCGCGCGACTCGGAGCGGTGCTCCGCTTCGCTGAGCGACACCGCGGCTTGGTGGTACAAGATTCCGGCCTCGAGGAACTTGTGGGCCTGCTGGCCGCGATCGTCGAGTTGTTCCGCGAGCGCGGCGGTGTACTTCGCGGCTCCCCTCAGATCTCCGATGTCGCGGGTCCAGGCGATGATCGCCTGCAGCGCGTCTTGATTGCCGGGATCGAGTTCAAGCGCCCGTTGGTAGCGACCCATAATCCCGTCGGTTTGGTGGATCTCGGATTCACATTCCGCCGCACTGACGAAGATGCGACTGGCGATCTGCGTATCCTCCGGGCTCAGCGAGAGGTTCTCGGTACGAAGTCGCTGATCGAGCTGATCGGCGGCGGTGATGGCATCGCGCCATCGTCGCGCGTTCTGACGGTTGTGCACAATGGCGCTGCGAATCCCCATGTTGTCGGGGTCATGTCGAAGGGCGAGGGTCAGTCGACGGTAGGCCTCACCGGCTCGATCGGTTTGCTCCAAAATGCGCGAGAGGAGCACGAGACCCTCGACCAACAACGCCGGATCGCTGCGATGCAAGCTCAAGGTTTCGACCGCCGCGTCGAGCAGTTCCTCTGCGCGGGCGAGCTCCCCCTCTTCCATCAAGATGTTTCCTAGTCCGAGCTTGGCCGGGGCATGCTCGGCATCCTCCTCCAACGCCGCGGTGAACCGAGACCGGGCGGCATCGGGGTCGCCGACCGTGCGCTTGCTGATCCAGCCCATGTCGGTGAGCAGCTTGGCGCGAACGGCCGGCGCTAGATCGGTGGACAGTTGCCGATCCATGAAATCCAGCGCGCCGTCCAGGTCGCCGGCGTCGATTTGTAGGCGCACGAGGCCCTCGACGGCGGGGACGAAGTGCGGGCTGTCGCCGGCCGAGTGGGTGTCACGGACGCTGTCGAGGACTTGCAGATACAACCGCGACGCTTGCGGCGGATCTTCAAGTCTCTCGCGTGCGATATGACCAGCTTCTAGGAGCGATCCGGTGTCCCCGAGGGTGACGAGGGTCTCGAGCAGCACGGGGTAGTCGCGGCGCGTCCGGGCAAACTCCGCCCGTAGCCGCAGTAGCTCGGCATTGTTGGGGTGGCGGCGCAACGCTTCTTCGGTTGCCGCCATGGCCCGACGGGTGTCACTCGCATCGTCGGCGAGGGCTCGTGCAAACGCGGTGGTCAACCGGACCCGTCGCTGCTGCTCGTCGGGGCGCAGCTGCGCGAGCCGTGACTCGAGCACCCGCAAGCTGTCGGGGATCCGGTCGATTTGGCGGTACAGCCGCGCCAAACTCAACGCGATCTCGTCGTTGTCGGGGAGCTGGGCCACGAGTTCGTTCAGCGTCTCGATCGCCGCGGACGGATCACGCAGTCCATCGTCGAGGGCCTCGGCTTTGACCAACAGTAGCTGCGCACGAGCGTCCGGGTCGGCGCCCACCAGTTCGAGGCGCTCCTCAACGATCGCGAGGAGTGCCTCGGGTTGGGAGGTCTGGTGGTAGAGACGCTGCAGGGCGGCCAGGCACTCGTCGTCGACGGCCGCGACGTCTCGGTACGCAAGCCAGGCCTCGATGGCCCGTTCGGGAAGATCGAGATGCGATTCGTACACGTCCGCGATCTTGGCCAAGTGTTCTGCGGTCAGCTCGTCCGATCCCACGGCCTCGGAGGCGACCCGCATCGCTTCGACCGCCGCGGTCCACTGGTGCTGGTCCAGCAACAGGCGCACGAGGGGCTCGTGCACCTCGCGGCGCGTCGGGTGCTGGCGGGCCAGGTTTTGCAGCAACTCGATCGCCTCTTCGGGGCGGTCGACCCGTTTCTCGTACACGTCGGCGAGCTCCAACGTGCGGTCGACGAGCGCGTCGTCCTCGAGGTCGTCACGCTGCAACTTGAGCAGTCGCGCGTCGCAGTCGACGAACTCCTCGTAGCGCTCACTGTCCTCGTAGATCTTCGCGAGCGCCGAGAGAGGCTCGACGTTGTCGGGCTCGGCTGCCAGCGCGCCGAGATACCGCTTCTCTGCGCGCGCGGGGTCGCCACGGCCCTCATGGAGACGGGCGATCTTGAGGCTGAGCGGGACGACGTGCTCGGGAAGGGTAGCGTCGTAGAGCAGGTCTTCGAGCACCGAGAGGAGCGAGTCGGTGTCGTCGTGGCGCGCGCTCAGTTCGTACAGTTGCGTCATCGCGACGTCGAGTTCGGGGACCAGGCCGAGGGCCAGACGTAGCTGCTGGAACGCCCTCGGGACGTCGGCGGCCCCTTCTTCCCACAGGCGGCACAACGCGAGGTAGATGTCCGCCTTTTCGCCTTTGCTGGCGCTGGGCATGTCGAGGTAGGCGTTGGCCAGCTCCTCCCACGCGCTCGCCACCCGGGGGCGGGGGGGCACCAGCGGTCCCGAGAGTTTGGGCAGTCGCGACACGCGACCCGAGCGTTTGTTCGGCGGCGGCGGTGGAGGTGGCGGGGCCGCGACAGACCCGCTCGTGATGCTGTCCGCGTCGAGCTCTTCGATCTCCTCGAGTTCTTCGATCTCTTCGATTTCCTCGATTTCTTCGATCTCGGTCTCGGCTTCCTCGGCTTGTTCGGCGTCGGCATCGGGATCCACATCGACATCGGCGCCGCTCGGCGTCGCGACGCGGCGTTCCAATGTCGTTCCATCGATGCCCACGCGTTCCCAACGGGCAGCGTCGGCGAGTTCGGGCGCGACGATTTGAGGCTCGAGGCGAGCGTCGTGGGGGAGGGCCGGGCTTTCGTACCGACCCAGTTGCTCCGCCAGTCGCCACATCGCGGCGTGTTCGTCGGCAAGCTCACCTGCCGCCGGGAGGTTGGGCGCGCGGCGCCACGCCTCGATGCGCGCTCGCAGGGCGTACTCAGGGCGGGAGAGCCGGTGTTCAAACAGCTCGGCGATGGCGACCAGACCGTCGCTTTCGGCTTGTCGCCCGTCGGCCCGTTCGAAGTCGCGGCCCGCGAGCGTGAGGTAGGAGAGCCATAGGTCGTGGGTCTCGGCCAAGCGCCGCGTGCTCTCGCGCGCTTCCGTGTGGCTCGAATCCAGCTCGAGGAGACGCGCCCACTCGGCCAAGGCGCCCGCGGGATCGGACATGCGCTCCTCTCGGATGGTTGCTCGCTCACGCAGGGCCTCGATCCGGCGGGGGTCGTCGTCGACGAGATCCATCGCCCGCTCGACCGCGCTGAGTTCGACCAATGCGCCGACCGGCTCGCCCGTGTCTTCGTAGCGATCGTCGAGGACGGCCCCGAGATCGCGGATCTTCTGCACGAGATGCTCCAGGTCGGTTGCGCGACCGAGGCCATTCATCAAAATGCGTGCCGCACCCAGCGGATCGTCCTCGCGATCGCGGGTGATGTCGGCGGCCTGCTCGCGCGCCCCTTGGGCCAGTTCCTTGTCGCCACTGGCGGTGGCCCGTTCGGCGACGTCGAGGTAGTGCGCGGCGAGCAGCGACCACACCTCTTTGCGCTCGGCGAGGGCCAGCATCGCGGAGAGGGCCTCGTCGGCCGTGTCCGGCTCGTGTTCGGTCAGTTCGACCCAGCCTTGGCGCAGCGACGCGAACGCGCGGTGGGGTTCACCCACGTGTTCTTCGAGGATACGAGCGAGCTCGTGGTGCGCTTCGAACCGGGGGCGACCCGGGGCCAGCCGGGTGAGATTGAATTCGTGCAGGCGGACGAGTGCATCCCAAAGCTCGTGCGCGTGGGCGAGCGCTTCGATGCGATCGACCAGGTCCGTCTCGCTGGGGCGCATCGAGTAGGCGCGATGGAGGTAGTCGACAGCGGCGGCGGGTTCACCGAGCTGTCGCTCGCAGGTGTCGGCACACCACAGTAGCCGGGCATGCAGTAGATCTCGAGCGTCGCGGTCCTGCAACAACTTGAGCTCGGTCTCCACCACCTCCAACAGCGGGCGCCACTGATTGTGGGTCGCCGCGAGTTCTTCGAGTCGTTCCCGAGCCTCAAGGCCCTCGTCCGCGACTTCGATCAGTCGGAGGTAGGCGCGACGCGCCCATTCGAACGCAAGCTGCGGATCGGCCAGCCGATCCTCCGCGATCGACGAGGTCTGCATGGCCACTGCAACCTGCTCGGCCAGCCCGGCTGTGTCGAGGTAGTGCCGGTAGCGTCGCTCGTAAAACGGGACCAGTCGATCTCGTAGGCCGTGGCGGTCCGCAAAGGCCTCGATCCGTTCGAGCAAGGCTTCATCCGCCGGGTCCTCGTCGAGTGCGTGCTCGAGCTCGTCGAGCGCCCGCTTGGGGTCACTGAGCCCAACCTCGCAGATCTTCGCCAGCTTCTCCCGCGAGGCGACCCGTTCTTGGGCCGTCGCCGACAAGTCCAGGCGTCGCCGGGCGGCCTCGAGGGCGTTGGTCCAGTCCTCGACGCCCATCTCGAGTTCGATCAGCCGGTCGAGATCCTCCGCGTTCGGCGTGAACTCGGCCAAGCACCGGCGATACACGGCCAAGGCCGCGTGCTCGTTGCCGAGACTACGCCACGCCGCGCACGCGCTGTCGTACAGCTCGCGGCGCTCGGCGATGGGCTCGACGCTCAAGAGCATCAGCTCGGCTTGGGACACCAGGTCCCGCGCTCGGTCGCTGTCCCGCAGCAGCTCATAGGTGCGCTGGTTCAGCTCGAGTGAAGCCGGGACAGTATTGACCAGTTCCAGCATCACGTCAGCTGCGGCGGGAACGTCGTCGAGATAAAGCTCGAGCACTTCGGCCCGCTGTGAGGCGATGGTGATGCGTTCATCCTCGGTGTCGACGAGCTCGAGGAGTTGGCCGAGGATGGCAGCCAGCGGCTCCCATAGCTCGTCGGCGCGGTAGCGGTGGGCGAGCGCCTCGGTTGTCGTGCGATCCTCGGGACGGATGGCCAGCGCACGCTCGTAGGCGGAGCGCGCGGCTGGGGAGTCGTTGAACGCGGTCTCGGCGAGTTCACCGAGGCGCTGTAGATAGCCGAAGCGGCGCTGCTCTGGCGTCTGAGCCGAGGCGACGGCTCGCTCGAGCGTGTCTCGCACGTCCTGTGGACGACCGGCGGAGTCGTAGAGCGTGAGCATCTTGTCCACGATCTCGATGTTGCCGGGGTCCATGGTGTACAGCTCGGCCCAGATCTCGCCTGCGCGTCCGAGGTCTCCGATCTCGCGTTCGGCAACCTGGGCGGCACGGCGCAATAGCAGCACCCGATCCTCGGTCTTGCTGCTCGACTTGGCTTCTTGCACCAAGCTGTCGATCAGCTCGTCGTACCGTCCTTGCTCCAGCTGCAGTGCTTGCAGTCGGTGCAGGGCTTGCACGTCTTTGGCGGACAACTCCAAGATGCGCCGGCAGGCCCATATCGCGTCGTCGGGTTGGTCGAGTTCGTAGTGCGCGAGCTCGGCCATGCGTCGCAGTAGTGAGATCTGTTCGGTGTTCGAACGCGATCGGTCGTACTGGGCTTTGAGCATGGCGTACACCTGCGGATGGTCACCAGCACGGTCGTACAACGCCGTCAACGCGCGGGCCGCCTGCACGTCGTCCGGCCGGGCGGCGAGGATCTGGTTGTAGAGCTCGATCGCGCGGGTTGGGTCGACGTTGCGGTCTCGGTAGATTTGCACCAGGCGCTTGACGATGTCCAGCCGGCGGTCAGGATCGGTGACCCGGGCCAGCTCGGTCTCTTGCACCTTGAGCATGTTGTCCCACATGCGGGTTCGTTTTTGGATTCTGGCGATCTGAGCCCGCGGCCGCGCGTCTTTGGGATACGCGGCTTGCAGTCGCTGCCAAGCCGCCAACGCGCCTTCGACGTCACCGAGGCGGCGCTCGCAGATATCGGCGAGTTCGACGAACTCCTCGGCGAACGCTGGCGTGTTGAGGGGATTGTCCTCCCCTCGAAACTCGCTAGCCTGGTCCAGCTGATACAAGATGACGTCGCGTAGGTACCCCCAACGGTGCTTGCGCCGCCAGTGCTCTTTGTAGCCTTCGAATGCCGTGGTGTTGAACGGCTCGCGCTCGAGCACTTTGTAGTAGAAGACCGCCGCACGCTCTTCATCGTCGAGTTTGTCGCGGTGGATTGTCGCGGCCCGCAGCAGGGTTGCTACGGGGGTCGATTCGCCGAGACGCTCGTGCTGCTGCTCGAGCAGGCTCGCGAGTGTGGCCCAGTCGCCACTGGCTTGGTAAAGCCGCTCCAACGCCTCCCAGGCCGCACCATCGGGGCCTTGGTACTGGCTGGCTTCTTCGTAGCAAGACCGGGCCTTGTCGAGCCGCAGCAGCTGAGTTTCGAGCACCTTGGCCCGCTTCATCAGCAACGCCGAGGCCTCCGATCCCGCCAGCGAGGAGAGCTGCTCGGCGTACAGCTCCTCAAGATCGGGCCAGTTCTCGCGCGCGATGAGTAGCTGTTCGTACAGTTGCGCCGTCTCGGGCAGGGTCGGATCGAGGCTAAACGCCCGCCGAGCCAGGCGCAGCGCCTCGCCGTCGGCGTTGGTCTGCTGGGCGATTTGCGCCGCCTTGAGGAACACCGCCGCGGCTTTTTGGCTGCCGTCGTTTGTCGTGCGACCGGCGTCTAGGTACAACCTTGCGAATGCGCACATCGCATCGAGGTTGAGCGGCTCCGCCTTGATCGCCGCCTGCAAATGCCGGGCGGCGGACGGGGCGTCGTGATCGATCTGCCACTTGAGCTGGGCGAGTTGCGTGTGGAGCCGGGCCGTTCGAGCCGCCTCGGCGTCGGGTCCGAGGCGGGCGAGCTCTTCTTCGATCAGCGTCGCCGCCACGGCCAACGCCCCCGCTCTCGTGTGCAAGGTGATCAAGTGCTCGCGGATCTCGTCTAGGCTCGGGTCGAGGTCGAGGGCTTGGCGGTAGTGACGTACGGCCAACGAGACCGCGTCTTGCTGGTGCTCGAAGTGCTTCGCAAGCTCTAGATGCAGTGCAGGCAATGCGGAGGAATCGGCGGTGCGGGCGTGGTCGATGCGCCACAGCAGGAGATCTGCCGTTTTTTGGTGCCACTGCAGCGACCGGTAAAGCGACGCGAGTCGGTCGTAGGTGGGTGCGTGATCGGGACGAGCCACTGCCGCCCGAGCCAGCGCATGGGCCGCTCGCGGTCGATCTCGGACTTTGTTGAGCCACAGCTTGTACGCGAGCACGCACAGCTCGTGCACCTTGGCGTTGTCGGGATGCACCGAGGCTCGCAGCACCAACAGGATCGCCGCAAAGTGCCATTCCTCGGCCTCCGACAGAGCTTTGTAGAGGTGCGCGAACGCGTTGTCGTCGTCGGGATGGTCGCGGAAGGCGGCCAGGCTATCGGGCTCATCCGACGTGCGCGGAGGGAGGGGACACGCGAGGGTGTGCGACGGACCGACGGGAGCAGCGGTGATCTGGGTGTCCGACATAGAGCGTAGGGGGGCGGCGGTGCGCGATCTGAAGGTATCGTACTTTCTATCGAAACCATCGCTAGCCGGTGGTACTGCGCCGTACGGTTGCACCGCGCGGTCGGGTCATGCGAAAAGTGAGGCGACTTGCGCGCGATGCAACACGCTAGGCCTGAGCCCTCGCCAAACGCCGGTCTGTTTCCGGCAATCGTGGCGCTCTCGCGGTCCCTCGGTGCGTTGCCGCGCGTAAGCGAAGTGCCGAAATTTTCACGTACCAATCATCGCCATCGCCATCGACACCGCCAGGGGAGTTCGCTCTGAGGACCAAAACCATTGCTGACCGGTCGCCGACTTGGGACGACTTCACGTTGCCCAGCGGGCTGCGGGTGCTTGTGGAACGCACCCGTTCGGGTTTCGACGCGAACGCGGACGAGGGGCACGTGTGTGCCATCGAACTGTGGATCTCGTCGGGCACGGCCAGTGAGCGCGCGAGCGAGCACGGTTGCGCGCACCTGATCGAGCACATGTTGTTCAAGCCGTGGGGGGCGGACGAGCCCGGTCCACGACCCGATCTGGCGCACGTGATCGAGTCGCTTGGCGGCGATGTGAACGCGTACACCTCGCACGACGAGACGGTTTTTTATGCCACCTCGCCGGCAGCGGGATGGGCCCAGACGGTTTCAGCGGTGCTGGACGCGGTGTTCAACCGGGAGTTCGACACTCGGGAGTTCGAACACGAGCGAGACGTGGTGCTCGAAGAGATCAGCCAGTACCAAGACGACCCGTGGTCGCGCGCTTCTCAGCAACTGTGGACGCGGATGTTCAGCCCGCACGCGTACGGCCGGCCCGTGCTCGGCACAGCCACCGAGGTGCGGGCGCACAAAGTGGCGGCGTTGCGGGGCTATTATCGCCGCCACTATCGCCCGGCCAACGCGACGTTGGTGGTTGTCGGACCGATGACGACACGAGCGGTGCGACAGCTTGTCGCAGCGTGGCCGGGTGACGACAGTGCCGCCACCAGCCGCGCCCGTCGACGGGCCCTCAGCTCTGCGGTGACGACGACGCGCGCTGAGGCAACTCGTGATCACGCTCGACGCATGCGAACGGCGGGTCGGCGGCGACTCGCCGCAGCCGAGCGCCAAGTCGGCGTATTGCGGGAAGACATCAGTGAGCCGCATGTGCTCGTGGGCTGGCCGACCCCGGCTCTGACCGATGACGACTGCGTCCCGCTGGAGCTCGCCGCCGTGATCCTGGGCAGCGGAGACGCCTCGCGCCTAGTGTCCGTGGTGCGGCGAGAGCAGGGGCTGGCGACCGAAATCGGAGCGAGTCTGTCGACGTCCCAGCGCGCGAGCGCGCTGATCGTGCACGCTCATGCCGCGATCGAGGGGCTCGATGCCTTGCGCACGGCGATCGAGGATCAGGTGCGCGATCTGTCAGCGCACGGGCCGACGCCGGAGGAGTTCGCACGAGCGGTGGCGGTGCTCGACAGCACGGCGCTGTATCGCCGCGAGACGGCCCAGGGTCGTGCACACGCGCTCGGGTACTTCGCCACTGGTTTCGGCGATCCTTCGGCCGAGGCGGAATTCTCGGCGCAGCTCAACCAGCTGCGACCCGAAGATGTTCGGCGAGCTTGTGCCCGATACCTCACGGCGGAGCGGGCCTGTTTGGTCGCGAGTCTGCCGAGAAGCGGCGCGTCGTCAGCCCGGGCGGCCGCGCTGAGACGCGGCTGGAGCAAACCCTCGGCGCCCGTGCGGTCAAGGCGGCGCACGACGCCACGCGGATTCCGTCCCGGGCAACACCCGCTGCAGCTCGACTCGGGGCTGCGGGTGATCGGGCGGGCCGACGATCGAGTGCCGCTGGTGGCGGGGTGGCTGGTGTGGCCCGGTGGAACCGCGCGCGAACCCGCGCAGCTCGCCGGCATCGCCTCGCTGGCGGCCAATCTGTTGCTGCGCGGAACGTCGGGGAGAAGCGGCAACGCACTCGCTCGCGAGCTCGACACGCTCGCCGCCGGCGTCGAACCGTTTTGCGGGCGCAACTCCCTGGGACTGCAGTTTGAGTGTCGGGCCGGCGACCTTCCCGTCGTGCTGCGTCGGGTGTTCGAGTGCGCGTCGTCGTCGACGTTTCCGGATCCCGAGGTCGAAGATTGGCGTCGCGCGACGCTGACGGACCTCGCGGCGGAAGCCGACGACTTGGGGCAGGTCGCTCATCGCGAAATGCTTCGTTTGCTCTATGGGGCTCATCCGTACCATCGAGACTCGCGTGGCCGCGCGGCGACGTTGACCCGCATCACCGCGAGGGACGTGCGCCGCTACTGGGACTCGAGCTACGGTCTCGGCCACGCGGTGCTCGGTCTCGCGGGTGACTTCGATCCCATCGCCGTCCCGGATCTGCTCGAACGGCTCACCGGCGCCGCGTCGAACTCCGCCCCGACTCCCCCGGAGATCGATCCGCCGGTGTTTCCGTCACGAGCCAAGACGCGACGGCTCGACAAAGCTCGCGAGCAAGCCCACGTGGCCCGAGGCTTTCCTGGGTTGCCGCTGGGGGACGCTGACACGGCGGCACTCGATGTGTTGACCGCGGTGTTGGGGTCGCAAAGCGGCCGGCTCTTCGCTGCGCTGCGCGAACGCGAGGGGCTGGTGTACCATGTGGGCGTTCACTCCGCCGAGGCGCTCAGCGGGGGGCATGTGGTCGTTTCGGCGGCCACGAGTCAAGCGACGCTGGACCGGGCGATCGACCGAATCGACGAGGAGCTCGCGCGCGTTTTGGACTCCACTATCAGCCCAGCGGAGCTCGGTCGGGCGCAGCGTTGGCTCATCGGGCAGCACCACAATGCGCTGCAACGACGCAGTCGGGTGGCGGCGAACCTCGCCTTCTCGTGCCTGTACGATCTCGGGCCGTCGTACTACTTCGACTATGCCCGCAAAGTCTCGGGCGTGGATGCCAAACGGGTCGCGGCGGTCGCCGAACGGGTATTCCGAGCCAAGTCGGCCACGGCGATCGTCCGCGATGCGCATCACCGACGTGGGTAGCCGACGGTGTCGACGAGTTGGTCCTCCGCACGGGTTGGCCCTCCTCCACGGCGCAGCTCGCGTTTCCGCGTCGTCGGGGCGCATCGCCGGGTCGTGGGATGCCCGCGGCTGGCTCCGCGCGGTCGAGTCGCGAGTCGGAAGCGCGGTCGGGGTGGATCCGGCACGCCGGATTCCTAGCGCAAACACAGCACGTAGACGTCGTACAGCGCGTGGGTCCAGGCGGCCACCGCGAATCCGCGAACGCGGTAGACTAGTGCAAAGAAGACCCCCGCGAGCACGCGATAAACGAACGCAGCGAACGAGAACGCTTCTCCGGCCGGGCCGATGTGGTGCGCGAGGCTAAACGCCACCGAAGACAGCAACAGCGCGGCAAGCCACGCTTGTTTGCGCCCAATCAGCCCCGCCAACAACCATGCGAGAACTCCCATGCCGCCCACCCGGAAGACCAGCTCCTCGTGGAGGCCGGCGCCCGCTGAGATCACGAGGATGTCCACCAGCGCCGTCGACTGGGCGAGGGCCAGCGACGGTGCCACGCCAATGACCCGGTGCATGACGAACACGATCAAGCTGCCCATCGACAGGGCATAAAACGATGATTCGAGCAGCACCGGGCCGAACGCGCGAGGGCTGAACCGGCCGCGACGGCGTAGCAGCACCAGCACCGCGGCGTAGACGAGCACAATGCCCCCGAGCAGCAGCAGGTAGTTTTCCAGGCTGCGAGCGCACAGTTCCACGAGGCCGCGGGTGATGAAATCGACGCCGTTTTGACCGCGGCTGGCCAGAATTCCAGCTTGATAGCCGACAAACAGCGGGAACACCAATAGCGCGCTGGTCAGCGGATTGACCCGCCCCGAAAGGTGGTTGGTCAGCGTCCCGGCGGTCGCTGGCGGCCGCCGCCGCGCGCCAAATCGGTCGTTTGCCACGCTGGGCGATGGTGCGCTATGAGAGCTTGCGTCGCAAGTTTGATGGCATTTCCTTCACCGACAGTGGCGATGGGCGTGTTCTTGGCGGGGGGCTTGGGGGCCGTGTTTCGCTACGGGCTTGCGGCCGTGCTCGACAGCGCCGTCGGCCCTCGGGTGCCCCAAGCCGGCGTGATGGTTTGCAACGTGGTGGGGTGCCTGGCGATCGGCTTCGTTGCGGTGGCCGTCACCTCGCCGGCCTGGCGCGCGGTCGTGATGGCGGGGTTGCTCGGCGGGTTGACCACCTACAGCGCGTTCGCGTTGTTCTCGACCCAAGCGTTGCTCGACGGTCGTTGGGTGCAATTCATCGGGCATCTCGGCGCCCAGCTAGTCAGTGGGGTGGTGGCGGTGGGCGCGGGTGGCTGGTTGGCCCGGCGCATGCTCGGCTAGCCGTGGCCGCGGGCCGGTTGCCCCGCGGTGGCGGTGAGCGTGGACGGCCCACGGACCGAGGCCGGCTGGTCCACCTGCGGTCGGGATCGGCCATCGGTCTGGATCGGCCGTGGGTCGGGCTCGGCCGTCGGTCTGGATCGGCCGTCGGTCGGGCCAGCGGGTTGTGGTGGGCAAGGATGGACGCCGTGTCATCCCACCAATGTCGGATGGGTGGAGGGCGACTGGCGAGCCAGACGGCGGCGGTGGCGGCCTGGCACCAGACGGCCACGAGCGCGGCCGCTGGCGTCGAGCAGGACACCGAGCGGATCCTGCCGGGCCTTGCGCGAGCCGGCCGTCGAGTCCCGCCCGCGCGCCCCCCGAACGACGAACGTCAAAGCTCCAGGCGACGCGACCCCACCAGCCCAGCGAGGCGTTGATTTCGTCAGGCGATGGCCGACGGCGATGCAGCCAGCCACGCGGTACTTCGGCCTCCGCGCATTTTGCGCCAAGGCGCCTAGCGTTTGGCTTTGGGCCTCTTTTTGGCCGCCGACTTCGCCGTTTTCGTCTTGGTCTTCGCTGCGGCCTTGGCCTTGGTCGACTTCTTCTTGGCCTTCGCGGTGGTGCTCTTCGTGGCTTTCTTGCCGGCTGCGCGTTTGGAAGTCGCCTGGGTCTTCGATTTGGGCTTGGCCGCTGTCTTGGCTCGCGTCGCGGGCTTCTTGGCCGCCTTCTTGGTGACCTTCTTGGCGGTTTTCTTGGCCGGCTTGGCGCTGCTTTTGCTCTTGGCCGGCTTGGCTTTCGCGGCCGGCTTGCTGGCCTTCTTGGCCACCTTCTTTTTGTCTTTTGGCTTGCGCGCGCCCTCGGTCTCGCGGGCCTTCTGCTTCTTCGCTTTTTCCTTGAGCTTGCGGGCTTGTTCGGCGGCTCGGGCCTTTTGGGCCTTGAGCTTGTCTTTCTCGCGCTGGGCCTTGAGCTTCTCTTTTTCGCGCTGGGCCTTGAGCTTCTCTTTCTCGCGCTGGGCCCTGAGCTTCTCTTTCTCTTTCAGCTTGCGGGCCTGCTCGGCTTCGCGGGCCTTTTGGGCCTTGAGTTTCTCTTTTTCGCGTTGTGCGGCGAGTCGCTGGCGCTCTTTTTCTCGCTCGAGTTTGAGCTTCTCGCGTTCTTTTTCTTTGCGCTCGCGCTCGCGGTCGCGTTCTTGGAGGCGACGCTCCTGCTCCGCGGCCCGCTCTTGCGCCTTCTTCTCGCGCTCGGCTTCTATCGCTTCGCGCCGGGCTTCGCGCTCGCGCTCGCGCTCAGCTGCTTTCTTGGCCTTCTCGGCCTCCCTTTCGGAGCGTTTTCGATCTTGTTCGGCCTTCCGCTCGGCGATTTGGGCCTCGCGTTCCGCCTGCTTGCGCTGCCGCTCTTCTTCTTTGGCCTTGCGGGCCGCCTCACGCGCGGCTTCCTTCTCGGCCCGCGCGCGCTCGCGCTCGGCCTCGCGTTCGCGTCGAGCGGTTTCTTTCTCCTGGCGCTTGCGCTCGCGTTCGGCCTCGCGAGCAGCCCGTTCGGCCTCGCGCCGCGCGGCTTCCTCGGCCCGCGCGCGCTCGGCTTCGAGTCGTTTCTCCTCCGCGATCCGGCGTTTCTCGGCGTCTTCTTCGGCCTGACGTCGCTCGCGTTCCGCCGCGAGCTCCTCCGGTGACGGACCTAGTTCCAACTTCAGCAGATTTTGGAGCTCCTCGGCCTCGATGCTCTCACCCGCGAGCTCTTCGTCGGTCGTGCCGCGGCCATGGACGAGCACGCGGGTCACATCATCGCGGAACACCAGCTCGGCCTTGTTGTCGCCGAGGACTTCCGCCACGAAACCGACACCGAAGCTCGGGTGCACCACGAGCTGATGGATCTCCAGGCGAGCTTTGGGGCTGTAGCGCACGGCATGTGCACGATCGTAGGTCTCGACCCCTTGCCGCCATCCGAGCTTTTTCAGCGCTTTTCGACGGGAAACTGACACCGGCTCCGCCTCTTCCTCCGCACCGCGCGGTTTTTTGTAAGCATGGACATCGCCGCAAACCGCGCATTGTACGCGTCGCATCTCGTCGCCGTAGCTTTCCAAGATGATGTGAGAGGTATCCGCTCGGCACTTGGGGCAATAGGCATCGGCCTCACCCCCGTTGGAGCTTTGATTACCGCCGAAGTGGCTCTCGAAGATCTGGTCCATCGTTCGAAATCCAGCTTAAAACGTTAGCGTCACGTAGCACGCGAAGATCGGGTTTCACAAGGCATAAATTCCAAAACCGGTTCGGAACCGCCTTGTTGCCGCTCAAAACTGCCGGTTTGAGGGCGATTGCAGAGCAACGAGTATGAGTGTTGAACCGCGAATCTGCAAAAACCGCGGATCTTTCGCGTGTTGCCGCGGTTGGAGGCGATCTTCCATCTCGATTGCAAGGGCTGGCCGAGGTTCGCTCGAACCCAGTGAGAAGCTCGGAGATCGGCTCCGCGAGCGGTTTTGCGGCTACCCCCGCGAGCTCAACGTGTCGTTGGCCGCCGCGGCGAGATCGGCCATCGATACGGGATCCGCTGCGGCTTCGAGCTGCAGGCCCGAGTCCGATAGAGCATCTGCGGGACCCGATGGTTCGACAGAATCCTCCCCAAAACCCTCGAATCCCATCGCTACAGCGAGCTGGCGGACGTCGTTGCCGGTGTTTTTGGCTTGCCCGGCCAACGCTCCGAGCTCGCGGCACACCACGCGAAAGGCACGTCCGTGCTCGGGTGCTTGGGCGGCGATGATGTTGCCGTTGAGTGCAAGTAGTTGGAGCCGTCGGGCGATGTCATCGACGAATCGCAGGATCGACTCCATCGCGTCGGCTCGTGCGACAAGATCTGACGTTTGGTCCTGGAGCCCGGCTCGCGCCGTGGCGGCGAGCAAGTCGAGAAAGATGTGCTCGTCTTGGAAGGCCTCGAGCATGCCCAGGGGCGGCGCGTCCGGTTCCGTGTTGCTTCCGAAGAGGGGACGACCGGCGACAATGTAGGTGCGCTGGCCGTAGTCCACGCGTCCCTTGTACGCCTCGCGCCGGCGCAAGGCGGCGTCGACCAGCGGCGCGGGGGCGGGCGCGTCGAGATCCGGCGCCGTTCCCGCGCCAGAGACCGTCGCCGAGGCCACGCGGTGGCTGCCCAGGTAGACGGTCAGTCCCAAACCGGTGGCCTCCGCCACGGCCGCGAGCGGGGAACGATCCCGATTGAGCACCAGATCACCGACGCAGAGGTGGTCGCCTCGACGGCTGACCGCGCCTTGGGCGTGGAGCAGTTGATGCAGCAGATCGGTTGAGGCCGCGGCTCGGTCGTAGGTCCGGCGCGCAACCAGGTCCCATACCGCGTCGAAGACCCGGCGCTCAGCTTGGCTAAAGTCCACGCACTAGCCAGTGTACGTGCCTTTCGCGCGTGTGGTAGGGGAACGCGATGTCATCGACGACGACGGAATCGTCTTTGCCGCCCCGATCGAGGCCAGTGCGGGTCCGTATTGCGCCGAGCCCCACCGGGGACCCCCACGTCGGGACAGCCTACATCGCGCTGTTCAACTATGTGTTCGCGCGTCGCCACAGCGGCCGGTTCATCCTGCGTATCGAGGACACCGACCGGGAGCGTTCGAGCGCGAGCTCGGAGCGGGCGATTTTGGCGGCGTTGCGGTGGCTGGGGCTCGACTGGGACGAAGGCCCGGACTGCGGGGGACCCAACGGCCCATATCGACAGTCCGAACGGTTGCCCATCTACCGTGAGCACGTCGACCGGCTCATCGCCTCGGGGCGGGCCTATCCTTGCTTTTGCACTAGGGAGCGACTCGATGCGCTCCGGGAGCAGCAGCGGCGAGACAAAGTGCGCCAAGGCTACGATGGGCATTGCCGCGGTCTCGATGCGAGTGAGGTGGCCAAGCGCGTCGCAGCCCAGGAACCGCATGTGGTCCGCTTCGCCACGCCCGACCAGGGAGAGACCGTGGTGCGGGACGGTTTGCGAGGCGAGCTGCAATTCGCCAACGTCGAGATCGACGACCAGGTGATCCTCAAGTCCGACGGGTTTCCCACCTATCACCTCGCCAACGTTGTGGACGACCACTTGATGCAGGTGACGCATGTGATTCGCGGCGAGGAGTGGATCACCTCCACGCCCAAACACGTGCTGTTGTACCAGGCGTTCGGTTGGGAGTGCCCGCAGTTCTACCATTTGGGCCTGTTGCGCAACGCCGACAAGTCGAAGCTGTCGAAGCGCAAAAACCCGGTTTCGGTGTTCCACTATCGCGACCTCGGCTACCTGCCCGCCACGTTTTTGAACTTTCTGGGCACCTTGGGTTTCTCGCTGCCTGACGATCAGGAACGGTTCTCGCTCGCCGAGATGATCGAGGGGTTCGACTGGGCCCGCGTGTCGACCGGGGGACCGATCTTCGACCAAGCCAAGCTCGACGCGTTTAGTGCCGACGACCTGCGCGCGCTCGATGATGCGACGTGGCGGGAGCTACTGCGCGAGCGCGTGTTCTCCGAGGAACGCATGACCGCACTGATCGCCGCCGCTCGGCCTCGGATCTCTCGACTCGATGACTTCGTGCCGTACGTCTCGTTCTTCTTCGGCGGTGAAGTGGACTACGCCCCGGTGGCCGAGCAGTTTCGGCTCAAGGGAAAACGCAGCTGCGACGAGGTTTTGGCGATCCTCGGAGCGTATGTCGAAGAGCTCGAGCGGGATCCGGCCGCTCGGGCATTCACCGTCGAGAGCTTGGAGGAGTTTTCTCGGGGGTTTTGCCAGCGACACGGGTGGAAGCCGCGGGAGCTTTTCACGCTCTTGCGCGTGTCCGTGACCGGACGCACCGCGGCGCCGTCGTTGTTCGAGACGCTGGCCGTGTGCGGCAAGGATCGAGTGCGGCTGCGACTGCGCGCCGCGTTGGCGTTTCTCCGGGGCGACGGCGCGTTTTGATCGTCGGTTATCCGGTGCGCGCGGCATCGATGGGCTGGCCCAAATCGGCCGTGAGCGCGGGGACCAGACGCGGCGTACCAAGACGACAGAGAAGATCGCTCACGGCGTGCTCGGTGGCGAGCGTGGGGTCGAGCCCGCCGCGGGCCCGGTAGGGGGCCGATCGCACGGCGAGCAGCGGGAGGAGCCGCTCGCCGTCCTCGGCCGGGCTTTGACCGAGGAAGGCGAGTGCCTCGGGGGAGGCCGCGGCGGCGGCCGTCAGGGCTGGGAGCCAGCCCGGCGCCGGGATGAGGTGCGGATCGACGACGACGGCGAGCTCCCCGGCGCAAGCGTGAAGGGCGACGTCGAGGGCGTCAGCTTGCAGCGTGTGACGCGGGCGATGGATGACTCGCACATCGCCTTGAAGCGAACGCAACAAAGCGCCGGTCTCGTCAAACGAGCCCCGGTCGACCACGACCAGCTCCCACGTCACCTCGCCTGGGTCGTTCGCCAAGTGGAGCAGCAGCGGCGCGAGATAGCGGGCGTCGTCTTGGCAGGGGACGACCAGGGAGACCTCGTAGGTTGGCGTCAAGACGGGTCGCCGCGCGCACAGAAACCAGTTGCCCTCGGCTGATCGTACGCTCGCCCGCGAGATGATGTTGCGCTGGGTCAGCCAGGTCGCGGCTGCTTCGTTGGTGCTGACGAAGACCAGCAGCACACCCTCGACGTCGAGATGCTCGAGACCGAGGTCGATGGACGCCAGTTCGCACACGACCAGTGCGAATCGGTCGTGGGGTCGCAGCCGACTCGCGTCGCTCCAGGCCACGCCACGTGCGTCAAACCAGGCTCCCCCGAGCCCGTTTGCGGACAGGTCCAGGCAGCGATGGCCTGCGATGTCGGAGGACACCGACTCGAGCAGAGCAGCGAGAACCTGACGACAGCGAGGGGGCATCGTGCCATGGCTATGTGCAGCCTCGGCAGGCGCCGGCAAGATCCAAAATGTAAAAAGCGCGGGCGGGCGAGCCTGGCTTCTAAGTTCAACCCCTACAACGAGTAGGTGGGTACTACGATAACGGCTTCGGGCTTCCCGCCGGACGGGCCTGCACGCCTGCAGTCAGAGACAGTTCCCTGGTTGAACATTGTAGGTAGAACTCCGAGGGCAGGATCGCCGAAGCCCACGCGACATCGACAGTAACACTTTGGACCGCACCCGTCATCTCCAAATTGGGACGAGTCGGTCGACTCGTTGCGGGCGCTATTCCCCGGGCTGGCGGCCAGTCGCGCCTCGGCTCGGCTCGGCTCGGCTCGGCTAGATTGTTAGGCGACATCAACATGCACGGGTCCGCGATGTATGCAGGCTCAATCGCTGGTGACGTCGTGCGGGGTGGATGGCGTGGCTAGTGCATGCGACGCCGCGGCGCGCTCGTCTCGAAGCAACCATCGCGTGCCGATGTCATGGCGAAACGCAACGCCAGAGGCGACCGCGATCCATGCGAGCAAGGACTGCGCGGCGACGTGGGCTTGGTGTGACCACTGTGCGACGAGAAAGCTCGCCCCCAGACCGAGCGCGAGTGCGACTCGAATCGCGGACCATCGACGAGCTCGCTGGCGGCTGCGATCGGACATGAGCCGCGTTTCGAGCACCACGGTGGTGGCGACAAACGCCAGCATCGTGGCGGGTGTGGAGACCTGCAGGGCTGCGAGGGCACACATGTAGACCTGCGCGATGATCAACCCCGCGAAGCGGCCGGTCGCCGCCGACGTCATCACGGTGAGTGCCATCGCGGTCACGGTGGCCAGCGTCGTCGTGAACGTACCGTCACCCAGCCAAACCCGCGCGAGCGTGATGCCGCTCAAGCTCAGCCCCGACGCGAGGCAGGCTTGGACGCGCGAAGCCAGCGTCGACGAGGTCCAGTGAGCCGGGTTCGGACCGGCGGACCGTGGCTCGTCACGCGACGTCAGGATGGCCAAGCAGGTCAACCACCACACGACCACCGTCACGCCCGGGAACGAGACGGCTCGCAACGGGATGCCCCCCAGCGAGTCGGCGCACTGGGCTAGCTGACGCGGTCCCACCTCGCCCGGCGCGACGGCGAAGTCCAGACAGACCGCGCCGCCGACGGGAACCAGATACGCGGCAGCGGTGGCCAGCGCCGTCGGGACCCACCCGCCTCGCCAGCCTGACGAGCTGCGAGCGGAGACGAGGCCGGTGAGCCACGCGAGCGGCAATCCGAGCCACGCCTGCCACGGCACGGAACCTGCGACGCGGTTGAAATGGACGCCCACACGTTGTGCCTCTCCGTCGTTGACGAACCGGAGCGTGGCCTCGGCGGTCTCATAGCCATGGGCGAGGCGGAGAGCGTCGGCTGACGTCGCCACGCGCACGGTGGTCGAGCCGCCGGCGGGCAGGAGCGAGGGCGGGTCCTTCTCCAGGCGAAACGCGTCCCAGCGCGCGCCCTCGAAGCGAAACTCGCTCAGGCGGATCGGGCGCGCGGCGTGGTTGCGCAAGTGGAGGCGCGCTTTGGTCTGATCCGGTGCCAGCTCGAGCTGGAGGGGGTCGTGTGCGAGCCGCGGTGGCGGAGGCGAGTGGGTCCAGACCGGACCGATCGCCGGCCGCTGAGAGAGGAGCCACGCCACGGCAAGCAGGGCGCAAACCGCGAGCGCGGTGAACCACCGGCTCGCCGAGGCGAGGTCCCCACCCGCGGCGCGCATGCTCGTCAAGGCCGCTAGTTGGTGTTTTCGTACGCGGTCTCGAATACGTCGTATTCGTCCGCGTTGCTCGCCATCAGGTAGACGGTGAGCGGGAACTCGCCACGGTGGGCGCGATACTGACTCAGGATCGCGCGGGCGGCTTCCTCGGCCAGGATGCCGGTGTCGAACGCACCCATGAGCGGAACGGCCACGGTGCGAAACTGTTTGACCATACAGGTGACCAACACCGCCGAGGTGGCGCGCAGGACTTCCTCAACCTGCACGCGGCCGCCTGGGGTCGCGGTGTTGGGGACGTGAATCAAGTGCCTTGCTCGCATCCGCCCGGCCGGGGTCACAAAGGCTGCGCCCACGGCCAACGGCGTGTGCGGTGAAATGAGCGGAGCGAGCGGGGTTCCGACGAGCTCCTGAATCTTGGAGGCGGGGTACTCGGAGAGCGTGCCCTCCGAGTTCGTGGGGCAGACGAACGCGTCGACGTCGATCTGCTCCCACGGCTGGGTGGAAATGTGGATGTCTTCCGAGGTCAATCGGCCTGCCGCGTGCATGCGCGTCAGTTCTTAAACATGGAATCGAGTTCCGCCGCAACCTCACCTTCGCTGGAGGCACGGGCGGCGCATAGTTCGCCGAGTAGCAACTCGCGCGCGGTGCGGAGCACTTGGCGTTCGCCGTGCGACAAGGACTTTGTGCCCTTGAGCAGGGTGAGGTCCCGATAGACCTCGGCCACCTCAAACAGGGAGCCCGTCCGGATCTTCTCCATGAAGCCGCGATGTCGCCGGTTCCACGTTTGGCGGTCGGACGGAACTTCATGATCTCGCAGGAGATCGAACATCTCGTCGATCTCGTCGGCGCCGGCCAGCGGGCGCATGCCGTTCTCTTCGGCCTTGTTGGTCGGGACGATGATCTTCAGGCCCGAGCCGCGGACTTTGAGGTGATAAAACGACAGCTCCGCGCTCCCCAGCGTCTTGGACTCGACGCCGATGACGTCTGCGACGCCGTGAGTGGGATAGACTGCGGTGTCTCCGATGGCGAAGTTAGCTTCCATGGTCGTGCTCTGCGGGATTCAGGTGAGCGGCCGCGAGAAACACGATTCAGCAAGATCCGTGCCATTTTGGTCCCCGCGGCGTGCGCCGAGTGTGTCTGGCGCGCGACAGTAAAACGTCCGAACGGGGGCGAACAGTCCCGTCAGGATGGCGGCACGTTTGGGACCCGGTCGCCATGCCTGGCGACCCGAGTGGCCATCCGGCGGATCACGTGGCCACTACACTTGCCAACTTCCGGTCGCGGGACCGTCACTCGAGCTCGTCGACGCGCCACTGTCCGTCGATCTGCTGGAGGACGAGGTAGCGCCCCGCGCCGTACGTGAGGACGGCGTGGGTGCCGTCGTCGGCGACTTCGAGCGCTCGCGGGTCGGCCAATGCCCGCTCGATGGCATCGGCGGTATCGAGCCAACGGCGATCGATGCGCGCGTTGAGTTCCTCGGTGGCGATCGCCGCAAGGGGCGTGGATCCGGATCGGCGCAACGCCGCGACGAGTTCGGAAATCGCGCGCTGCGGCGAGGACAGGTCGGCCCGCTCGGGGAGACCGTCCACGGCCCGGTAGTGGCCATCGATGCTCTCCCAGCGCACGACGCGACCCGACGGATGGCTGGTGGTGCCGTACCAGACGGGTTCGGCCGTGGCGGCGTCGAGCTGGTCGATCTCGCGCGCGGTCGCTTCGAGCTCCGCCCGATGGGCTCGCCAGTTGGCGCGGAACGCCTCGCGCCCGACCCGTTGTTGGGCCTCGTGGCTGAGAAGCTCGAACGCCGCGTCTGGATCGTCGTCGCGGATCGCCTGCGCGTAGGCTTCGCGTAGCGCGTCCGGCGTTTGCGGTCCGCGGATGCGACACGCCGAGGTCGACCCGGCCAGGGCCAGCACCAGACCCAGCCCGACGGCGCGTGGACTCACGCCGGCGGCCCTCCGTCGGGTCGCAGGACGGTGTCGCGGGCGAGTCGGGGGTCGG
>QKPP01000080.1 GCA_006508105.1 Myxococcales bacterium FL481
GTGTGCAAAGTTTAGGGGTCCCCGGGCAGCAACGACTTACTTGCTGTTCCCGACCATCAGCCACGTGAGCAGGACGCAGAAAACCCGGACGTCCCGGGGGACGCGAGCCTGGCTCCGATTGGCTGAAAATGACGAACACGAGCACGGAAGCGAAACCGAGCGGGCAGCGTAGAACGTACAGCGAGCGAGAGCGGCGGAGGATCCTCAAGGACCTCGACAAGGACGGTTTGAAGGAGACGGCGCGCAAGCACGGAGTGCCGAAGTCGACGATCTGCAACTGGAAGCGAAAGGCACGCGAGAAGGCGGCGGCGACGAAGCG
Organism: Myxococcales bacterium FL481; assembly: GCA_006508105.1. Taxonomy (GTDB): domain Bacteria; phylum Myxococcota_A; class Polyangia; order Nannocystales; family Nannocystaceae; genus FL481. The sequence goes on from QKPP01000080.1 coordinate 320, forward strand.
CGCGAGCGCCCCGCACACGCCGGCGAAGGTCCCGAAGACGACCGCGAAGCAATCGGACAAACCGGCGAAGTCACCGGCGCAGCGCCCTCCTCGTCGGACCGCGCGGCGGTACACGCCGTCGGAGCGGGCGCGGGCGATCGAGCACGCGGCCGTGCACGGAGTGAGCGCGACGGCCAAGGAACTCGGGATCAGCCGATACTCGATCTACGAGTGGCGGCGTCAGCTCGAGCGGGCGAATCGCGGCGAGGGCCCGTCGCCGACGAGTGGACCTGACCCGGCGGACATCGAAGCGCAGCGGGATCGGGAGATCCTCGGAGAGTGGAAGAAGCACCCGGGGCTCGGTCCGAGCCAGATCCGCAATCAGCTTCGACGGCGAGGGATCAAGGTCGGCGTGGCGACGGTGCGGCGGGTGATGACCGACGCGGGCTACCGGCCGCCGAAGATCCGCCGAGACCCGCACGACAAGCGCTACGAGGCGGTGCGGCCGAACGGGCTGTGGCACCTGGACTTTGTGCACCGGTACATCAACAAAGCGAGCACGTTCACGCTGATCCTGATCGACGACCACTCGCGCTTCGTGGTCGGCCACGGGGTCGACGACGCAGAGCGCTCGAAGATGGTCCTGCGGACATTCGAGGACGCGGTGCAGCGACACGGTAAGCCGGAGACGGTGATGCACGACAAGGGCGCGGCGTTCTGGTCATGGCGGGGGAGCTCGAAGTTCACGGCGCTGCTGACCGAACTCGGGATCGATCAGATCGTCGCCGAGAAGAAAGAGCACAACGGGAAGGTGGAGGTCTTCAACGGCAACCTGGCCAAGGAGTTCTTCAACCAGCATCGCTTCTACGACCTCAGCGAGATGCGACGGCGGCTCGCGGGGCATCTGCGGTGGTACAACCACGGGCGCACGCACCACGCGCTCGGCGGACTGCTGGTGCCGGCGGATCGCTACTTCGGGCGCGCGGACGAGGTGCTCGCGCGGATCGAGGCCGGGGCGTTGCGCGAAGGCGACGAGCTCGGGCTGAGTGAGCGCGGGCTCGAGCTGTTCAAGGTCGTGAGCAAGGGCGGCGTGCCCGAGCTGTGGCTGTGCGGGCAACGGCTCGGCTGGCCAACAAAAAAGTAGCGATCCTCCGCGCGATCGGGGATGGGGTGGATTGCACAACCGCCCCGCCCAACCACGAAAGGATCGCGTACGACGATACAACACAACATGCCGGTCATCGCCCCCGTGGCGGTGGCCGGCCTTCTGCTTGCAGCGCGGACTCTCGCCGGCACGGTGGACCTGCCTTCGCCGCGCGCGAGCGACATCATCGAGGCGACGGGCGCGACGCGGAGTCGGGCGTACGAGCTGAAAGACGAGCTTCTGGGCGCTCTGCCGGGTTTTGTGCGCCCCGTCGGGCGACCGCCCAAACCCGAGGAGCCGCGGGACCAAAGCGCTGAGACGCGGGCGCAGCTCGCCCTCGATGTCGTGCGTTTTCTCGCCGCGCACCCCGGGAGTATGCACGGCAACGAAGGCCGGAACTTCTACACGGACGTGTTCCGACACTTCGTCCTCGAGCTGCGCGAGCGCCACCGCGACGTGGACCTGGACGTCATCGCAGAGTGCACCCTCGTCCCCCGAGGGACGCTCGACGACTGGCTCCGCCCCGGCGGTCGCGCTCGTGAGCCCGACAAGCGAGGTGAGCCCGAGGCCGCGCCACGCGAGCCGACGCTCGCGCGCGTCGAGGCGCTGCTGGCCGCGTGGGACTCGTGGCGCGGAAACTTCACGTGCTTCTGCCAACATGTCCGCCGCGACCTTCGGCTCGAGTACGGCGATACCATGATCACTCGGTTGCTCCGCGAGCACGGCGCGCGCTCACCAACCAGGCGACCCGGCCGCACGCCCGACGAGGAGGCGCTGCGCGGCCAGTTCGAGACCTTCTTCGGCGGCGCGCAGTGGGTCGGCGACGGGAAGGAGGTCGCCGTCGTGATCAACGGCGAGCAGCATCACTTCAACCTCGAACTCCTCGTCGACGCCCACAGCGGCGCGTGGGTCGGGCTCGATGTACGCGACCAGGAGGACAGCGCCGCCGTCGTGAGCGCGTTCGCGGCGGGCGTACAGACGACGGGCACGCCGCCGCTGTCGGCCCTGCTCGACAACAAGCCCTCCAATCACACCGCCGCCGTCGACGACGCACTGGGCGAGACGATGCGGATCCGCGCGACCCCGTTTCGACCGCAGAATAAGGCCCACGTCGAGGGCGCCTTCGGCCTGTTCTCTCAGGCGCTCCCGCCGATCAACCTGTGCACGCCAGACGCTCATGAGCTCGGCCGCCACGTCCTCTTCCTGCTCGCGTGGGCCTTCGCCGTCGGCCTCAATCATCGGCCCCGTCGTGATCGTCAGGGTCGCTCGCGTGTCGACCTGTACCAAGAGCCTGTCTCCGACGAGGAGCGCGCCCTCGCCAAGGATCGTCTCCGTCAGCGCCTCCACAAACAAGAGGCCGCGCGACGTGCTCGTCACGCCCGCACCGACCCCGGGCTCCGCGCCCTCCTCGACAGCGCCTTCGCCCGCCTCCGCCTCGACGATCCCGAACGTCACTTCCGCGACGCCATCGCGCTCCACCGTCCCGACTTCATCGCCGACGCCATCGCAATCTTTGATGGCAAGCGTCGCGCGGGCGCCCTGCCAGATGGCGCCGACGCCCGCTATCTCCTCGGGATCGTCAAGAACCTAGAACATGTCCATGAGGCCACCTATATCACCCAGGCGATCATCGAGACCCGCCTCGCCGCCCGCGACTATTTCCTCGCGCCCCTCTTCGCACGACGGGAGCAGCTCGCTTCTCCCTCCGCCCCCGTCACGTCGATCCTGCGCGCCTACGTCGATGCGCTCGCGGACTCCAAACGCGTGATCGACCGTCACTTCTGGACCCACTCGATCGCTGCCGTCCTGGCTGAGCAGCCCGCTCAGCAGCAACCGCGCCTCCTTCAAGCCGTGGCGCGCCGCATCCACGCGTCGTTCCGCATGCCTCTCCGCGACCGCGAGGCGGCGACGCTACTGATCTCGCGCTGCCTCTGGCCCCTCGAGTAGCTCCCCTCCAGGGGCAGACCTCGCGCTCGCCAGCTTCCCGTACGGTGCTGGGTCTCCCTCGCTTGCCTCACACCTGACATCCAACACCATCGCGCCGTTCGGTCCGGAGTTTCAGTCTGGCTGGTGCTTGACAACCGCACCTAGGCGGCAGCGTCTGGAACACGGCGTCGGCGATCG
>QKPP01000045.1 GCA_006508105.1 Myxococcales bacterium FL481
CGAGGGCATCGCCCCACCTTCCGCCTCCAGACCAAACATGCGCCGCGGGTAGTAACCCAGCCGGCCGCCAAACGAGGGAGAGAGTCGCTGCAAATTGCGAAAGCCCTGGTCCTCCGCATCCACCTGAGGTTGAAAAAGCTCGTGCTCTTTGTTGAGCCGGAACAAACCGCCATAGACGCTCAGTTCACCGATCCCGCTCTCGGCGGGCCAGCGATCGATCCACGGAGTGTCGGCCTTCGCATCGGCTCGTGCCTTGCCTCCGGTAGCACCATCAAGCGAAACGGACCCCGACGCCTGAGCCGACGGGCTCGGTTCGGCCGCAAGAACCGAACGCGCCGCCAGCAGCGATACGCACAGGCTGAAAAGGGAGCACACGCGACCTCGTGAAACGAAGGACAGCGGGAACAAATGCAACGAACGGCTGGGCACCATAAGCTCGGAGAGAAACCGGGTCAGCGTTTCTGGCGAGAGCCTAGCCCATCACTGTGGCTATTCTCCAAATTCATGCGAACCACAGCGGGCAAAAACCCTGGCGTCACGCTTCCACGGAACTTGTGCCCAGGAGTGCAAGCCAAACCGTGGAGATGCGGGGACGAACTGCGTTCAACGTGGGCCGCATCCGGCTGGCGTGAGTAAGCCGGACAACCAAGCTCGCCCGCGAGCCCTCGTTTGAGACCCCGACCAGCTCCGTCGCGCTCACGCTGTCATCGAGCAACCCGCCGCACCGGACAGCTCGCGACAAGGAGCGGATCGCCACGGGCCTCGTGTGTGTGCGTGCGAAAACGAACGGCACGGCATGCCGACGATTCCACCGAGCAGCTCGAAGCTACAAAAACGTAAGTAAGCCGCAACAATCGTTGGGGACGCATGCGAAGCGCCACGCCGCCGCGAGCGGCGAGAAACCCGAAGCATCCCCCCTCCCCTCGGGGCAACGTCAAGCCGCCACACAGCAATCGGCAAGCATCGGCAGTTGCGAGCCCGGAGGAAGATCGAGCGCTCAGGCGCGATCAAAGGAGCACCGGGTGCTCCACGCGAGCGATCGCAGCGTGCCCCCGTGGCGCGACTAAACCGCCGGTCGCGGGGCGAAGTACAGCACGTCACCAAGCCGACGTGTGAGCTCACGATCGGTCATGCGAACGTAGTCTTTGTGTAGTTCGGCACAGACACGTCCCCGTGCGGGAGATGACATGTGAGTCCGAATCTCCCCAAGCAACGCGGGAGGTGCCACCAGAACGATGTGATCGAGCGCGGCCGCGTGCGTGGCTTGATCGAGCGTACCGGCGAGCTCGCGGGCGAACTCGGCGTGTGCATGACGTTGTGAGCGATCGCGTCGCGCAGCGGAATGTGGGCCGGTGCGACGTTGTTGATGCTGTTGGCGTCGAGTTGGGCCTGGCTCGAGCCCTGGGTTGCGAAAATCGGCAGTGAAAACCCGCTCGAGAGCAGCACCATCTCGACGTTGTAGAAGGATCCGGCCGCGTGACGCGTCGGCTACCAGTATCCACGTGTTTCCCAGCTTCATCCCTTTGAGCGTATCTCATCCTCTCGCTAGTCACGAGGGAAACTTGGATCCAAAACGAATGTATGGAAACCGAGTTTGCATCGAGTACGCTGACCTGCCCACCTACGCGCACTCCAGGTGCAAATCCGTTCACACCGGCGCCGATTTGCTCCAAGTCGCACGACCGCTCATTGCCGTTCGATTCCATCACCCAAACGGGAGAGAACCCGACGGTTTCTCCGACAATAGCTCGCGCGCGCTCCGCCTGCAGCTCAAACCGCTAAGCAGGGCAGCAACACACCGTTCCAGGTCACAGCGCAAGCTGCCATCCAACGCACGAGCCCTTCGACCGAGCACAAACGTTTAGAAGCGTGCGCGCGCCTGCACAGAACCCGGCGACCGCAATTTCGCACCAGGGGCAAGCTCGCCCCGGCGGCCAGCGCTCGTGCGGCGGACCGCGGCTAGGCTGGCGACTCGGCGACTTCGACCGCGACGCCCAGCTTTTGGGCCACGCCCAACACAAAGTCACGCTCGACCGGCAACACCTGTTCGTCAGCGTCGACCACCCGGATCAACGCGCGAACGAACCGCTCGGCGGAAACCGACGACAGGTCTGCCTTGAGCCGGTCCAGCGCGGACTGTAGCTGACCTCCACGTTCGACCACATCGGCACCGCCATACTGCTTCACTGCGACTGACAGTGCGTGTTCCAAGTCACTCGCCGACACCACATCGAGCGACCCGGCCAACCGTTCAACGATTGCGTTGCGTTCCCGCGATCCAAGCTTCCCGTCACTCCCATGAGCACAACTCAACAAGACGTAGGCCATCGCAACCCCAGTGTCGTCGAACGAAGTGCTCATCGTGTTCACAGACTAGCAAGGAATCACGCCAGCGCGAACACGGCGGTTTGATCGATCACGCTGTTCACGGCGGCAACATTGGCGCCGAAGCTCACGGGGGTGCGGCCCGATCGGCGCGCGTTCGTCAACGGACGGCCAAAGGCCGGGTCGGCTACTGACTCGCCTCGCGCCGGGCCTCAAGCTCTTCCCAGCGCTGCATCAGACGCTCTACCTCCGCCCCAGCGAGGGCTAGCTCGTCGTGGAAGGAACGCTGCTCGTCATGCGGGCGCTCATAAAACGCCGGGTCTTCCAACTTGGCCTGCAGTTCAGCGAGCTTGGACTCGGCCGCTTCGATCTTGGGTTCGATCTTCTCCAACTCTAGGCGCTCGGCGTAGGTCAGTTTGGCGACGCGAGCACGATCGGCTGAAGCCGCGGCCCGCGTTGCGTGTTCCGCAGATTGGGAGTTGCATGGTTGAGAAACCGCGGGCTCCCGACCTGCCGCCCGTCGTTCGAGTCGCTTCGCGGCGTAGTCAGCATAGTTACCCACGACGACATCAAATGTACCGTCGGGTTCAAACGCCAGAATGTGCGTGGCGACGCGATCGAGAAACCACCGGTCATGCGTGACGGTCATCACCACCCCGCCGAATGCTAGCAGCGCGTGCTCGAGAGCGGCGAGCGTGTCAACGTCCAAGTCGTTGGTCGGTTCGTCCAAGATGAGCAAATTGGTCTCATCGCGCAGGATCTTGGCCAGCGCCACCCGTGCTCGCTCGCCACCGGACAGCGTGCCGACTCGCTGTTGCTGGGCGGCCGTGTCGAACGAGAACCGCTCGAGATACGCCCGCAATGTCAGGCTCTCTCCGGCAAAGGTAACAACGCTGCGGCCGTCGGCGACCACATCAAAGACCGTCTTGGTATCGTCAAGGCCGGCTCGAGCCTGGTCGAGATACGCCACCCGCGTGTTCTTGCCCAGCGTGACCCGGCCGGCCACGGGCTCGAGCTCGCTTCGAAGCGTAGCGAGCAACGTCGACTTTCCGCAGCCGTTGGGCCCGACAATGCCGACGCGCTGACCAGGAGCCAGCCGCAGCGTGAGGCCGCCGGCCAGCGCCACGCCGTTGCGCCCCACCGCAAGCGCGTCAAGCTCGAGCACCGTTTTGCCCGAACGCGTCCCCGAAACGCCGAGCTGAGCGACCCGCTCCGCTTCCACTCCGGATTCAGCTAAAGC
>QKPP01000255.1 GCA_006508105.1 Myxococcales bacterium FL481
ATCGTCATCGTCATCGTCATCGTCATCGTCATCGTCATCGTCATCGTCATCATCGCCACCCCCGTCGTCATCATCGTCACCCCCGTCGTCATCGTCGTCACCCCCGTCGTCATCGTCGCCGCCCCCATCGTCATCATCGTCACCAGCTTGGTCGTCGTCGTCCCCCGAGGGCGGAGAATTCGGATCAACCCCCAAGCCGTCACCGGACTCGGCGTCGTCAGACCCGCAGGCAGTGAGCGACGACAGCCCCACCATCAGGATTGTGGCTGCAGCCAACCGCATCGCGGGTGTCTGGGTGACACGCGGCATAAGTCCGGCACCGAGGAGGGGTCGAGTCAGGGCAAAGGGGCTGGTCATCGCATGTCTCCGACTTTGAAATGCCACGCCGGATGCGACGTGGCCCTTGACGGCCATCGAGCCCGCGATACGCGCGAGCCTAGAGCGCCGCCAGTTTTGTTCACTGAACGCCGAAACGCGACCCCGCGCAAGCGCACGGATGCCGTCAGCGCATGAACGAGGGATGACCCCGTCTCGGCACGTGCTTGGGGCGCCGCCAACGGTTGTTGACGCAGCGTTGAACCAATTTCCGCTCGGATCGATGCGCCGATTCCCCCTCGTCCGCGACACGGGCCTCCACCGACCGATTCGGACATGTCGGTCCCGGCCCGGACGAACTCAGGCAGACTCAACCGCGGATCCAACCCATGAGCGTTTCTCTTCTTTCGGGGATTTGGCGAGCGTCATGCCCCGTCACCCACGCGATTTCCCTGGCTCTCGTGACCGCGCTCGCCAGCGGATCCTCACCCTCCGAGGCCGCGGCACAGACCAAGCCGGTCGACCCCCGTGAGTTCCCGAACTCATTGGATCGCACCGCATGGCTGCGCAGCCCGTTCCAGACCGGCGCCCCACTCGCCGACGAAGGCACCTGGCACGGCTTTGCGCTGCCACCGGATGGGCTCCCCGAGGCGTGGGGAGGGTTCGTCGGGCCCCGCTGGATCGGATTCGGTGAATGGGCGGCGCAGCGTCTGATCGCCTTGAGCCTCGAACGCGAGGGTCAGCGCATCGACTTCGCGTTCGCCGAGGAATCGGAGCGAACCAGCTACCCGGGGGCGCTCCATCAGACCTACCGGATCGATGACCTCGAGGTCTCCCTCGCGTTGCACTTCGTGTCTGGACACACGTCGCTCATCGGTGCCACGGTTCACAACCGCGGGGACGGTCCGGTCCGGATCGACGGCGGCTGGCAAGGCTCGTGGTTCGCTGAAGTTGTCGACGATCCGGTCGTCCTTCCCGACGCGATCCGCTTGGGAAGCGTGGCCCGCGGGCTGTGGATTCATACTCCGTCCGCGCACCCGCCGGTGGTGGAAGGTGAGTCATTTCGCTGGCACCAGTCCAGCGAGCGCTTGGACCCCGGCAAGTCCGTTCGATGGTGGGTCGCCGTGTCCTCCGGACTTGACGCCCGCGAGTCGAGCCTGGCCGACGCGGCCGGTCGCGATGCGTTGGACGAGCCGGACAAACGCGTCGACATCGCGACCCGGCGCTGGCAAAGCTATCTGTCTCGCACGGTGCCGCGCGGGCCGTGGTCCGACGACGCCGACGACCGCCTGATCGCGGTCAAGGCCGTCGAGACGCTCATCGGCAACTGGCGCCGCGCCTCGGGTCATCTGGAGCACGACGGCTTGTTTCCATCGTACGCCGTCGACTACTTCAACGGGTTTTGGGCTTGGGACTCGTGGAAACACGCGGTGGCCCTCGCCCACTTCGCTCCCGAGCTCGCCAAAGAGCAGATCCGGGTTATGTTCGCGCACCAGCGACGCGACGGGATGGTGCCCGACGTGATCTACCTCGATGCACGCGAGGACAACTGGCGCGACACCAAGCCGCCCTTGGCCGCGTGGGCCGTGCTCGAGGTGGTCAAGACCGCGAGCGACACCGAATTCGCACGCGAGATGTTCTCCGACCTGTTGGCCTACCATCGCTTTTGGTACCAGCACCGCGATCGCAACGGTGATGGTCTGTGCGAGTACGGTTCGACCGATGGGACGCTGATCGCGGCCAAGTGGGAATCGGGCATGGACAACGCCCCGCGCTTCGACAAATCCCAGATCCTGCCCCACCACGACGGCGCTTGGACGCTAGACCAAACCTCCGTTGACCTCAACGCCCACCTGTACGCCGACAAGCTCGCGTTGGCCGAACTCGCCGAACTGCTCGGCCGCAACGCGCAAGCGGAGCGGCTGCGACGCGACGCCGCCGAGGTGCGTCGCGCCATCGCCAAGACCTTCTTCGACGCCGAGAACCGCTACTTCTACGACCGACGAGACGATGGGTCCTATATTCGCATTCGGGGACCGGAGGGCTGGACGCCGCTATGGGTCGGCGCAGCCACGGCCGAGCAGGCGAAATCGGTCCGCGCGGCGATGGTCGACCCCAAGCGATTCGCCACCCACATTCCCTTGCCGACCTGCGCACGAGATGAACCGGAATTCTCCACCGGCTATTGGCGGGGGCTGGTCTGGCTCGATCAGGTGTTCTTCGGCATCGCGGGGCTGACCCGTTACGGGTACGAAGAGGATGCGCGTTCGCTGACACGGCGCCTGTTCGACAACTTGCCCGGCCTGCGAACCGACGATACTGCCATCAACGAGAACTACGATGCGGACACGGGAGCGCCCAATAGCGCCCCACACTTTAGCTGGTCGGCCGCACACTTGTTGTTGCTGTATCTCGATGCGCTGCACTTGCCGCCGCCGGCCGTCGAGTAGCCGACGGCGCGGCGTTCGACGCCGTGCTATCCCAACCGCATGTCTGCCCTGACGCTGATCGAGGTGACCGACCGCCGGGGAACGGTATGCGAGCCCGACTGGCTCGACCGCGCCGAGATCGTGCATCGCCAACTTCGGCCTCAGCTGCCGCCGAACTACCGCTCAAAGATGGAGCGAGTGTTCGCGGGCGGCGGTCGCATGGTCGTGGCGACGGACAGCGAGCAGGTGGTTGGACTGGCGGTCTGGCGCGCGTACGAAAACACGTTCATCGGTCGGTACCTCTACGTGGACGACGTCGTCGTTGATCAGCGCCGTCGCTCGCAAGGGATTGGCCGCGCCCTGCTGGCACACTGCGAAACGGTGGCCAAAGCGCTCGGTAGCCTCGAGATCGTGCTCGACTCGGGCGTACAACGCGGCGAAGCGCACCGCTTCTACTTTCGCGAGGGCTACGTCATCAACGCGTTCAACTTCAGCAAGCCGCTGACGTAGCGTCGAAGCCGGAACCGCGCGAAACCGTCGAACGACGGCTGACTGGCGGAGCAGTGGCGCCCATGAACGCTTGGCCCGCGGCCGAACGCCCGCGCGTGGGAGTCGACGCCGGCGAAAAGATTTCGCCTCGCCCTGCCGTCAGTTCGGCCCCACACCCAGCGTATGCCCTATGTCGATCTCGACGAGTCCAACATCGCCGACCAACATATCTGCTGCGCGTTTGGAGATCCCAAACACGAACAAGGTGTGCTCGAGAAGAAAAAGTGGCTCAAACGGCGCTTCGCCGAGGGGCTCGTGTTCCGCAAGCTCGACGTTCGCGGCAAAGTCTTCATCGAATACATGCCCTCAGAGCTGGCCTGGCGACCTATCGAGGCCCCGGGCTTTCTCACAGTCCATTGCCTGTGGGTCTCTGGCCGCTACGCAAAGCACGGGCACGGCCGGGCTCTCCTGCGCAGCTGCATCGACGACGCGCGCCGGCAAGGCAAACACGGAGTGGTCATCGCGTCGGCGAAGAAGAAAAAAGCCTTCCTCGCCGACCCGAAGTTTCTCGAGCACCTGGGGTTCAAGTGCGTCGACGAGCGCGCGGGATTTCGACTCTACGCCTGCTTTCTCCATGGAGTCCCCGAGGCCTCATGGCCCAAGTTCAGCCCGGCCCGAAAGCCGCGCACCCGCCAGCCCAACGCGGTGCAAATCTACCACTCTCCGCAGTGCCCGTTTAACACCCATTGGGTTCCCTTGGTCGCGCAGGAGGTCGAACATGCGGGTTTCGATGTCTCGATCAAGCGTCTCACTCGTGCCGCTCAGAACCGAAAGGTGCGATCTCCATTGGGCGCGTTCAGCCTGGAGTCCGACGAGCAACTCGTCGCTCACTGCATCAACGCCCTGGGCGTGACGCGTAAACAACTTGCTGGACTTCGAGCCACCTCCGCGTAGCCGGCGAGCCGTCCGCCGCCGGTTCGCCTGCCCTCGGTGGCACCGCTACCGCGCTGTCGCGCGACAAAGAGTCACCTTCAGGTAGTTCCCCTCGGGGAACCCAAGCGGCACCGGATGGTCGGCCCCCGCTCCCCAACGACCCAGGACCTGTAGATGGCGTTTTGCCTGGCGGGCCCCGGCGCGCAGCGTGTCTTCGAAGGCCGACCGGTCAACATGGGCTGAGCACGACGCCGCGAGCAACAGACCGCCTGGCGTTACGCGACCGATCGCCGCCCCGTGAAGCTGACGATAGGCCGTCAACGCCGCCTCCCGACTGCGCTGGTTCGGGGCAAAGCTCGGCGGATCGCACACGACCAGGTCGTACTGCGCGTCTCCACCCGAGCCTGTCGCGTCGAGAAACTCACGCACGTCACCCGCCACGGTCTGGTGGCTGTCGGCGGCCAGCCCATTGAGCCCCCACGATGCCTGAGCCAGCTCCAGCGCTGGCGCGGACTGATCGACGGTGGTCACCCGTCGCGCTCCCCCCAACCCGGCGGCAATCGAAAAACCCCCTGTGTACCCGTACAGATTCAGCACCGAGCGCCCCCGGGCCCGCGCCCGCACCCACGCCCGCGAGTCGCGGTGATCGAGGAACAGCCCGGTCTTTTGTCCGAGATGTACATCGACGAGCATCACCATGCCCCGCTCCCGCACCGGAAAGGGCCCGGGCGCGATGTCGCCGACGACGGTCTCGAGCTGCTTTTGCGCCCCCCGACCGCGCTTGACGGCCACCGCCCGGACCCCATGGTGTCCCGCGAGGTCGATCACCGCCGCGATCGCCGACTCCCGGTGGGCCGCAATGGCCTCGCCGTCAAACGCGACGATGACAACATCCCCGTAGCGATCGCACACCAACCCCGGGAGTCGATCCCCCTCGCCGTGCACCCAGCGAATCGCCGTCGTCTCCGGTACGGCAAGGAGGTGGCGCAGTTCGAGCGCGGTCGCCAGCCGTCGGTCGAACAGCGCCCGGTCGATGGACAGGCGCGTCAAACCGAACACTCGCAGGGCGATCGGCCCCGTCTCCGCCAGTCCACGGGCCAAGAACCGGTCGCGCCGGTCGTGCACGTCGAGCACCGTACCGGCCGGGAGCGTCGGCTCACCGCGCAACGCGGCCCGGTACACCCAGGGATGGCCGTCCGCGATCGCGCGCTCCAACGGCTTGGCGAGCCGCACGATCTTGCCCCGCGCCGACATGCTGGTGGACTACTCGAGTTCGAGACGAAACGTCTGCTTTTTGCCCGCCGCGTACTGTCCGGTCACCAGCTCGACGCTCGCCGCAGCCCGACGAGGCGTGGCGAAGCACATGTGCATGGTGCCGCCCTCAGCGACCGGCATCATGCAACCGCCGCCGCGAAAGATCCGAGGCGCCTCGATGACAGCGCCTTGTTGATCTCGGAGCACCACCCCGGCCACGCGATCGAGATCGCCACGCACCTCGATCTGGGCGTCGCGGGTGGAAACCCGAATCCACCGTCCCGCAACCGGCTTCCCGTCGGACCACACTCCCAACTGCGCCAGGGGCAGCGCCTGCGTGGTTGGTTCACCCACCAGCGAGCGCGTGGTCAGGTCGCCCTCGATCGCTTTGATCGTCGCGCTCTCGCCCCCCTTGCTGACGAAACTGGCCACCTCCCCCACGTCGACGCGGCCGACGCCCGCACTGAATCCAGCGTCGTGAAGAAAGGGAGCCAGATATCCCCCCGCCGTCCAACCCCGCGCCGGCGAGCGACGAGACGTGCCGTCGAGTTCGATCTTCGACACGTGCCAACTCACCTGGCCAAAACTGGTGTGAATGCCGGGTTGCAGTGGCGTCCACAGTTCGAACAACGGCGCGAGCCAGTTCGCGGCCTGGATCGCCCGGAGCACGATCAGCCCCTCGTCGACTCGCGCGGACGCGATGGCCCGCGTGGCGGCCACCTGGGGCTCGTAGCTAGTGTACCAATCGTCAGATGCTGATCTTAGGGTCGTCCCCGCCACCGCTGGTGACTTCGGATCGTCCGCCGTGACCGGCCGTGACAACCCCGACAACGGAATGTCGAACGTCTCACGACGCGTGCAGCGAGCCCCGGCCCCGCATGTCGCTCCCGGTGGCACGCTCGCCGCCGGCGCGGCCGCGAACTCAATTCGCAGCGCCGCCGGCATGCTGGCCCATGTGACCGTCGTGCCGGCATCAAACGTCGACACCATGGTCATTCGTACGCCGTGACCATCGTCATCCAAGCCCACCACGTTCCAAAAGTTCTTCGGTTCGCCCTCGAGCCGGAACTTGACTTTGCGCTCGAGAATCTCCTCGACGACAAACGTCGCTTCGGGCCCCTCAACCCGATCGCCCGCGGTCGGAACATCAAGCCGATAGCCCACGCGCTGCGGGGCGAACTCGAGATCCATGTGCCCGCGAATTGATACAATGGGCTCGCCGTCGGTCTTGATCGCCGCACACGCGTGGATCGTGTCGTGCGTCGGCTCGAGCACTTTGCCGGGCTCGGCGGGCTGGTTCGCCCCCAGACTGCCGCACTGCCCCGTCAGTGGAATCGTGGATCCGTCCGGTCTGGCCAGCGAGTCGAGCGTCACGGTTGGACGCCCGCCCCGCTCGGCGATCCACAACCCGTAGCCATCCCAATGCGCGTTGGCGACGAAATCGAAGATGGTCGACGTTTCCGGGGTCACGCCCGGGGCCGACTGGGCGCCCGCGAAATCCACCGGCACGATCTGGAGGTAGTCGAAGCTAAACGCCACCGGACCCGCGCTGTGCCGGGGCCCGACCGTGGGACTAGGCGAGTCGTTGCGCCGCTGACGTTCTTCCACCGGCCAGGCATCGCTCTCCCCCGATACACTTCCAAGATCTTGGATTCGCGGCGCGGGCCTTACTGTTTTTGTACTAGCTTTGTTCTTGCTGGGCGGCGGCGAGTTACGCGTACAAGCCCCCCCCACCGAACCCGCCAGCGCAATCCCCAAAGCCGCGCGGCAAGCCGCCCCACGGCCCGTCACCCACAGTCGAGAACGAGGCGGGAACACGGCGCGCGCGAGGGAGAGAAACGGGGTAAGCATGTCAGTTTCCGCCACTAGCACAGCCGTCTACTATCTCGCAAGAACACGCGAGCCCAGCCCGACCCCAGGACGAGTCGGGACCTCATCCGCGATCCTCGATCCTCGATCCTCGATCCTCGATCCTCGATCCTCGATCCTCGCCTCGATCCTCGCCTAGATCCTGGGTCGTCGCGCGCGGTGGTGGTGCTCGGTTGCCGGGGTAGGTCGCGGCGCTCGGCCGTGCAGCTGCGTCGCGGTCCTCTTCGGCTCCGCTGCCGGCTCGGGCGCGCCGAGCCCCGTCGGCGATCTGGTGGGCCGCTCTCCACGTCCCCGCGCGACCCGGATCCGTCCCGAACGGAGCCACGGGCTCGCTCGGCGAACGGCGCCCAACTCCGATTGTGACGAACATGCCGGCTGCGTAGACTCCCGCGCATGGCACTGCTCTCGCGACTGCCCCTCGTCGCCCTGGTTTTTCTCGCGTGCAAACCGAAACCCCAAGGGCCGATGCCGATCTGCGTGGCGGAGGTGGCCGCTGACCAAGCCAGCGAGGTTCAAAGCCAGCAACTGCCTCCCGACGTGTGGTTTTCGATCATGCTGCGCGGCTTCAATCGTACGACGATGAGCTATCGCGATCCGGCTCGGGACTGCCGCGGCGCCGAGTTGGCGACCTCCACCATGGCCCCCGGCACCTGCGGCACGAGCCCTCAGCCCCCGAGCGCATTGCCGGTCCGGCCGCTGACCGAAGCCGACCTCACGGTGGTCCCCATCGCTGACGGCAAGCTGCTGGTCTGGGTCGCAGCGCGCCACTACGACAGCGGCGAGGCGGCCGGCCCCATCGCGGTGGCCGAATGGATCGAAACTGGCATTGCGATCCGTGCCATCGGAACGCTGGTCGCCCACCACCACAAAGCCCGGCTGCGCCTCGAGTCGATGGGCGACGTGCAGGTACTCGTCGTCGAAAGCGACCTGTGCGAAGACCCGGACAAACCGCACAAGTGTGACCGCATCATCGAACTAGTGCCGTTGGCCAACGATCAGTTTCGCCAAGCCCCGTTGGTCGACGAGGGCGGGCAATGCCTGGGCAAGGCGAGGTTTCGCACCGCCGAATCGCAAGAGGCCGAGCTCGACACCGGGTGGCAACGTCGCTTCGAAGTGTCACGCACGCTGCGTTTCGAGGCCGGACAAGCCCAGATCCACGAACAAGTCACGATTCGCGATCGCGACCCCCAAGAACCCGACGCGCCGGCGAAGGTGTTCCGCCAAGCGAGCGTGCAACGACCGTTGATGCTCGGCGAGGCCGGGTTTCAAACCGTGCCCGGTTTGTGGAACAAGATGCTCCACGAGCACGGTTCCGTTCGTCCGCAGGCTGCGGGCGACTAGTCACCACTCGCCGCCCTCGCGGTCAAGTTGGCTCCGCCTCGAGCTCAGCTACGCCGCGATCTCAGGATCGATGAGGTCGATCCCATCGACATCGAGTACCGTCAACGTGTCTGGTTGCCCGTCGGGCGTCACCGGAGACGCGTGCGGCGCCCAGGGTCCAACCCCAAACTCGAGCCCCACTCGGCCGCGGACGACTTCGCCGACCCCGTCGACCATCAAGCCCATGGGGCCATGCAATCCGTCGACAATCAGCGCCATCGCGGACTCGCTGTCGAGCTGCAAGAAGTTGCCCTGCAAGACCTGCCCGAGATCGATCACCAACACGTGCTCTCCGCGAAACGGCAACAACCCGCGCGCGCCGCTTTGGCTGCGCATCAACGGGACCATCCCACGGCACGGCACGATGTCTCGAATCGAGTCCAGTACAACGCCGTAGCGCGCACCGTCGAGATAAAACGTGCAGTAGTGCTCCGGTATGTTCATCATAGCGAGCTCGCTTCGACGCGCTGATAGCTCAGCGGCGTCTCGTGTCATGTGCGGTCGAGCAGTCGGCCGTGCAACTTTGTTTTGGCGCTTTGGCGCGTTCCCGCTCGGCGCGTTGAAGGGAACTCGCAAGCGGCGCTGAACCGAGATCTCTCCGGCTGGCCGCTTGGGACACGGGGGGGGCTTTCGGCTATATCGAGACTATGTCGCCGTCGTCGCTGCGCCGCATTGCTACCACTACCTTCGTGCTACTCGCCGCGACGTGCCGTCCGGCGGACGAAGCCCCGCCCGCCGCCGAAGCCAGCCCCCCCGCGAGCCCGTCCACGCCGACCGTCATCCAGTTCGACCCTCCGTTCGACGGCGAACCAATCGCCACCAAGGCGGCAGACCACGGGATCCGCATCGAAGAAATCGTGGCCGGAGACGGCGACGAGGCGCAAACCGGCGCCCTGGTTCGCTATCACTACACCGGCTACCTCACGGACGGGCGCAAGTTCCACGCGACGCGAGAGCGCGGGCGAAGGCGCCCCCACCAGCTCACCGTCGGCGATGAACGAGGCCTGCCGGGACTCCACGTCGCTCTCAAGGGCATGCGCGCGGGCACCAAGGCCCGTGTCTACCTGCCGGCCGATCAGGCATACGGTCGCAATCGCTACAAGATCGTCCAGCCGCACTCACCGATTGTGTTGGCGCTGGAGGTGATCAGCGTCGAACCTCCGCTGGCTGCGCCTCAACCCGCCAGCGCCTATACCGGCCAGCCCCAATGGACGCAGTCGCGGGGCGACGGAGTCGAAGTCACCGAGTACCGCGAAGGCACGGGCGCACCAGCACAAGACGGCGACCATGTGACATTTCATTACATCGGTCAACTCGACGACGGGACGGTGTTCGATTCTTCCCATCAGGGCGAGCCATTCAAGATCACCATGGGCGCCCAAGGCGTGATGCCCGGACTCCGCCCGGGACTCGACGGCGCCAAGGTCGGGTCGCTGCGCAAGCTGGTCTTGGCACCCAAGCAGGGTCTCAATGGTCGCCTGTTCAAGGACGTGCCCAAGGACGCGACGCTCACGTTGCTCGTGGAAGTAGCCCGGGTCCGCCCCAGTGATGGCTGAACGCAGGCCGCGGTCCGCCCCCTCGGCGTCGCGCCGCCGCGCCGGTGCCCGGTGAGACCCCGCGCGGCTACGCATGTCGCGAGTCATCGCAAGTCGGATCGTCAGAGGCTGGGCTCAAGGCTCGCGACGATCGGCTCGACGGCGCTCGAGTTCCTCGAGCGAGCGCGGCCAATCCTTGCGAAGTAGTCGGGACAGCCCCCGATCGGCGAGCAACCGACCCCCCGTTTGGCAGGCGGGGCAGTAATTGGTCTCCCGCGAGGCGTACACGATGCGTTGCACCGGGCCCGAACAACGCGGGCACGGTTGGCCGTAGCGACCGTGTACGGCCATCTCGGGCCGAAACGCGGTCACTTTCTGGGGAAAGCGTGCGGCGTTTTGCTCCCGGAGGCGATCCGTCCACTCGCGCAAGACGGCCTGCGTCGACGCGTACAGTCGCCGAAGTTCCGAATGGTCGAGTCGGGTGGCCAGCGTGACTGGTGACAATTGGGCGTGATGGAGAATCTCATCCGAGTAGCTGTTCCCAATTCCGCTGAGGATCCGCGGATCGGTCAAGGCGCGCTTCAACGTATGGTTTTGTGCGCCGATCAAGGCGCAAAACTCCGCTTCGCTGATCTCAAGCGGCTCGCGACCGCCGGGATCGTGCTCCGCCAAGGCAGCCTGGGACGCGACGAGATGCAATGAGGCCCGTCGCTTACTCCCCGCCTCGGTGAGCTGGAGCACGCCGTGATCGAACACGAACGCCGCCAGGGTCCGCTTCTTGGCGAGCGTGGCGTCCCGAGTGAGCCATTGCAGCCGTCCGGCGACCATCAGATGGATGACCGCAAATCGATCGCCGGTGAAGCCCAAAACGATACGCTTGCCCAGTCGCTCGACGCTTTGTAACAACGTCGTGGCGAACTCCTCGGCCGGGGGCGAGACCGAACGAAGCACAAACGGATTGCCCACCACGATCTGCTCGAGTCGATGCCCCAACGCCACCCGGCGCACGTGCTCGATGTAGACGGTGACGTCTGGCAACTCCGGCATTGATCAATAGGCTAACATGCCCCCAACGGGGGGAAGGCGCGGCAGTTTGCGTTGACAGCCCGAAGGAAATCCGCGACCAATCGGCCTCGGGCTTGGCGATGACGCGGTTCCATCAGCAGTTTCGTCTCAGTGTGTTGGATCAAACGCCGGTGTTCAGCGGTCAGTCCTCGGCGGACGCGATAGCGAACACGTTGGCGCTCGCCCAGGCCAGCGAGAGGCTGGGCTATCGGCGATTTTGGCTCGCCGAACACCACAACGACCGGGCTTTTGCTTCCGCGAGCCCGGAGATCATGATCTCGCGTATCGCGGGGCTGACCCAACACATCCGGGTCGGGGCTGGCGGGGTGCTGCTCGCTCACTACAGTCCGCTCAAGATCGCCGAACAGTTTCGGCTTCTCGAAGCGCTGTACCCCGGGCGTATCGACCTCGGCGTGGGACGAAGCGCGGGCACAGACTCCGCGACCACGTCGGAGCTTGCGGGCGGCCGACCACCGCGCCCCGGACATGATGCCGTGACCTCGTTGCTCGCTCGCCTCGAAAACCGCGGCGGGGACGGGGTGCAAGCCGTGCCCAGCGACATCGACGCCCCGCCGCTTTGGATCCTCGGCACCACGCCCAACAGCGCCCGCTTTGCCGCCCGCGCCGGGCTTCCCTACGCGTTCGGTGCGTTCATCGACAGCCGTCGGCTCGACGAGGCCCTCGCCACCTACCACGCCGAATTTCAGCCGTCACCACGCTGTCCCGTCCCACGGCTGCTGGTCGGCGTGCACCTGCTGTGCGCCGAAACTGAAGCCCGCGCCCACACCTTGGTACGCCCCATCCAATGGTGGTTTGCACGAACGGTCGTGCGGGGGCTCAACGTCGGCTTCCCGAGTCTCGACGAAGCCGAAGCCGCCGACTACACGCCCGGTGAACGTCTGCTGTTGGACTACCGCGTCGAAGCCGACGTGATCGGCACGCCGAAGACCTGCGCACGCCGACTCCACGACATGGCCGCGCGCCATCGCATCGATGAGTTCGCCGTGGTCACGATTACTCCCGACTTCGCGGCTCGCGTGCGGTCGTACGAGCTGCTGGCGCACGCCATGGGGGCGCGCGCCTGTGTGTCGGCCTAGTCGATTCCGCCGTCGCTCCACGCGGATGATTCCCGTGGTCACGCCCACCACCGACGCCCGCAACGTCAAGCGCACGGCCCCCCCCGCCGACGTTCCCCGCCGGCCCACGAAATAACCGTCGACCGAGGTCAGTGCGACGGTCCACCCCCTGCCGGTGCCGATCGGCACGACCGGGCGGACAAGCGAGGGGGCGATGGCGCCGTGGATCAGTCTCGTGCAAGCGAGCCCACCGCCTCGGGTGGCCGAGAGTCCGACGATGGGCCCGTCGTCCGTCGATCGACCGAACGGAATCTCACACGGACGCCGATGACGGGCCGGCTCCGCCATGGCGACCACACCCGCTTGTGACCCCCGTACGGCTCACCAAACGATGCGACGTGGCCTCCCGGCTACCACCGCGAGGTGCCTCGTCCGCCCTCGAGTCCGGCTCGGTACACTGGCTTAGTCCCCGCTGATCGCCAAACTGATCACATCTTTGTTCGCTCGCTCGCCGCGCGACGTGATTTCCAGCCCGACGAGAACTCGCCGACATCACAAACAGCCTCTAACGCGTCGAATCCGAGCACCTATGGCACCCGAAGATCTAGCGCACGCGCCGCTGCGAACCTCGGTCGGTCGCCTTACTCGACCCGATCTGCGCTTCGCGATAAGCTGCTTTGCGATGGCACGTTTAGATCTTCGTCGTTCGTTTTT
>QKPP01000028.1 GCA_006508105.1 Myxococcales bacterium FL481
GACGACGACGACGACGACGACGACGACGACGACGACGACGACGACGACGACGACGCCGCGGACGACGATGACGACGATGATGGCGGCGATGACGACGATGACGACGATGACGACGATGATGATGACGATGACGACGACGATGATGATGACGATGACGACGATGACGACGACGATGACGACGATGACGACGATGACGACGATGACGACGATGACGACGATGATGATGATGATGATGATGATGATGATGATGATGATGACGACGATGACGATGATGACGACGATGATGATGATGACGATGATGACGATGACGACGATGATGACGACGACGATGACGATGACGACGACGACGACGACGACCAGCTAGTCTACAAAGGCCTTCTCGGCGCCGGCGACGACTCCATCAACGCGTTTGACAATGCGCGCAAGAAGCTTGCCGAGATCTGGGAGAGCGAAGGGGTCGAACCCGACAACATCATCCACTTGTCGGACAAAGCCAGCGAGCAAGTCGGTGGCGTTCGCAAGATCAGCGTCGACGCGATGGAGCAGGCCATGCACGACGTCAACGTGACGGATGGCGATGCTTGCATCCTGCACATGACCTCGCACGGCAGCAAGCAAGTCTGGGCCATCCACGGCGACCAAGGCTTGAGGCCCAGCAAGCTTGCCCAGATCTTGGACGACACCTGTGGCGAGCGGCCGACGGTGGTGATGGTCTCGGCGTGCTACTCCGGCATCTTCGTCAACCCGCTATCAGCTCCCAACCGGGTCATCTTCACCGCGGCCAGCGATAGCAACACGTCGTTCGGTTGCTCGCCAGAGGCAGTCTACACCTACTGGGATGGATGCCTCATCGACGCCATGGATAAGGACGACATCCACACCTGGGAAGAGCTCTACGCCGATATCAAGGCCTGCATCGAGTACAAAGAGGGCATGGGAGGGTTCACCCCGTCCCGTCCGCAGGCCTTCTTCGGTGATCAGGTGGCGAACATGCCGATCTTCCACCGCTAGCGGCTTCCGCCCAAGCGACAACTCGGTTCGCCCGAGCTGCCTCGTCGCGGCTCGGGCGTTCGTGTATTCGGGGTTCGCCTCGCCACTCACGGTGCCAGCGGACCGCCGACGGCAGAACCACCAATCGCCGGCGGCTGAGCCATCCAACGCCGCCATTGGCGGCACCCTGCTGCGGCCGCCGATCGCTCTGGTCACCGCGGGCCCGGTCGCCAGCGCGCCGCTGAGCACGAGCTCGACAACACCGCGCTAGTGCAAACCGCCGGCGGTCGCTCCGCCGCAGCACGGCCCCGAGTGGCCGGACCGTCCCTGCGGGCGACCGTGGACGCAACCGGACCAGCTAGCCGGTCCATGACCTCCCGCCGATCCACCCGCGTCGACGCTCCGCCGGACCGGCGGGGCCCGCGAACGATCGCATGGCCGACGCCCCAAAACGGCCCGCCGCGTCGCTCATCGGCGGGCCGACGCCAGCGATTCCCCAGTTGGGCCGCTTCGCGCGGTGGGATCCTCACCCGCAAGCGCCACACTTGGTTGTCCCTCATGCCCGCTCGCCCTCGTGTCCCTGCCCCCAGTTCCCACGTCGCGTCCGTAGCCGGCGCGAACCTGTGTCAGCCTGTGTCGCCGCGAGGCCGGGTCGTCCGAGGACTGCAACGCCACGCGTTCGCCACCCGCAACACCTTGCGTTTGGCCACCAACCTCGACGACACGTCACTTGAGGACGCACTCGACGAGCTCGTGTCCGATCGCCGGGTGCTGCGAATCGCCACCGGCTCGACGGAAGCGGAAGCGATCGGCCCCGAGCCGGACCGTGATGAGTGGTTTCGGCTGGTCGCGCAGGCGGCCTAGGCGAGCCGACCTCGAAGGCACATTGACAACGACGGCGGGAACTGGAACCCCGCTCGCGAACCCAATGCGCGGCAGCGCGGTCGAGCACGTCACGGGCCGATCGTGACCGACCCGCACGCCAGCACGGTCCGCGAGCGTAAACCACCGCCAAGGACTACTCACCCGCGTCGAACGGCTCGGTCCCCGAGCGGCGAGCTAGATGAGCGAGCTCAGCGACGCGGCGCCCGGCCGACGCGGCGCTTCGAACCGACGGCGCGAAGCACTCCCTGTGCGGTTTGAGCACGTTGCGCGCTCGCGGCGGGGTGGGTATGCGAATGACGCCAATCCCGCGGGCCGAGGGGGCGCTGCGCAAACCCCCGTCGCGTCCCGCTGGGCACCGCTATGGCGGCAACAACGGATTCGGTGAGCCGATTTGATCACACAAAAGACTCGGGAAAATTCTTCGGATACGCCGTCCTACTTGCTGTTTTTTGCCGCCTACGAGGCATCCGAGCCCCATTGCGCGGTTATTCACTATAGCGTAGCCTCGTTTCTGAGGAGCAATTCGGCCCATGACGCACACTACGGAGCACCCCGGTTCGGTCAGCAACAACGGCACGACGAGTGCAATGTTGTCCACGATCGCGTGGCTTCACCAAGCCTTCCAACAGGCGGGACTGGGGGCTACGCGCGGTAATGAATGGGCCCGTCAATACGGAGATGACGCTTTCGCGGCTCACATCACCGGCCTGTCCCAATCGGCGGCTTCGAACTGCGCGGATCCCTGCTTCGGCCTGCGCTTCGCCGAAACCTTGACGTTGGACCGACTTGGCGACCTCGCCAACACGCTGCGCAGCGGCGCCACGCTGACGAACGCCATCTTGGCCGGCTCGCGCTACCTCCAACTGCAGCATCCTCGAATCGATCTCGAGCTGCACATCCACGGGATGCAGGCGGCCGTGGTCATGCGCTGCGGTAGTCCTCACCTCGACCACCCCATCGTTTCTCAAGCCGTCCTCGGAGCGGTGGCCCGCTTGGCCAAGATGCTAACCGGACACCCGCTCGCGGACCTCCACGTGCAGTTCCGGCACTACCCCACGGCCGACGCGGGTCAATACGAACGCTTCTTCGGCGCGCCCGTGGCGTTTGCTCAACCCTATGACGCGCTCGTGTTCTCCACGGCTTCGCTCGAACACCGGGTGCTGTCGAGCGAGTCACCTCGATCGTCCGCTCACAACCAGACGTGGGCAGAAGCCCTTGAGATGACGAAGCAAAGCCTCGGCACCGCGGAGGTCACCCGCCGCGTGCTCGATTTGTTGGCGTCGACGCTTCGAGACGGCGAACCCACGTCCACGGAAGTGGCCGAGGCCTTGGGCATGCATCCCAAAACACTGAGTCGACGTCTCCGGGCGGAGGGGACCGGCTACCAGCGGCTGCTCAATCAGTTGCGCCAACGGTTGGCGGAGCGGTACCTCATGCAACCGGATCTCACGGTCTCGCAGGTCGCGACGCGGCTCGGCTATTCGGAGAACAGTACCTTTTGTCGGGCGTTCAAACGCTGGACGGGTCACCCGCCGCAGGCCTTTCGCCGGCACGTCCTGATCGCGCGCGCCTAGCCCCGTCGCCGAGTCCCACCGCCGAAGCGGCTGAGGGCACCGCCGGCGACTGGACAAAGCGATAGTGCTCCGGAGGCGGCTCGTCCGCAAACGCCCCAAACGCGAGCAGGCTGATCCGTGCGGGCGCGCGACGAACCTTCGGCACGCAGTGTTCAAAGCGATGCTGGATCGCACCACCGAGCACCAACGCATCACCAGACGCGAGTGTGATGGCGTGTGACCGACCGCCGCCCTTGGGGCGGATGCACAGACGGCGGGGGCCGCCCAACGACACGATGGCGCTGGTGTGTTCGGGCCGGGACAGGTCCACTCGATCGGCGTGCCAAGCCACGCTGTCGCGGCCGTCGCGATAATAGGCGGCAAGATCGAGTCGGAGCGGCACCCCGTACAGCTGGCTGACGACGTCGCCGATGTCGCCGACGATCGCGGGCAACTCGGCGCTGGCCGAGCGCAGATCCGCGGTGAGCCGGGGAACGTCGACCATGCGGTCGTACATGCGCCGGGTGGCGGCGCGCCAGGCCAATCGTCCGCACAGCTCGTGGAACAAAGCATCGGCCCCGCGCACGAACCGGCGGCGGACGTCGTACCAGCTGGCCTCGTCGAGCCAGATTCGCTGCGCGTGGTCATCTCGAGTCACGCGCGGGGAGCCTCGCGCGAAAAGATCAGCTTGGAGGACGGGAGTCGGCGGAGCCATACCCGGAGAATACTGCACATGCGAACAGTGTCCACCGGCCGCCGCCGGGCCCCGCGGCCGCTCACGTCACCCGATCGGCTCACACCACCAAGCGTTCGGCCAGAAAATCGCGCAGATCGGGGAGTTCGGCGACCGGGTCGATGGTGTGCCCTTTCTCGTACGCACGAAACTGGACCGGCAGGCCCCCGGCGACCAGCTGATCGACCTGGCTCGACGTGGTGGCGAAGTCCAGCACCTCGTCGTGGTGCCCGTGGGTCAGCAACCACGCCGGCCGGCGTGCCTGTACGGTGAGCTCGGTCAGCAGCTGGCGCGGCCGCCAGCAGTAGCCGGAGACGCCAACGTAGGCCGCGAGCGCTCGGGTGCAGCGTCCGCCGAAGTCCAGCGTCATCAGGCAGCCCTGCGAAAACCCGAACAACCCGATGTGCGCCGGCTGATAACCGGCGGCGGCGATCTCGTCGAATAGCTCAAACAACCGACCTCGTGACCGCTCGACCCCCGGCCCCTGGTGCGGCGGCAGGTCGTACCAGCTGTAGCCCGACAAATAAGGGTCCGGAGCGTCGACGAGCAAGTAGTCCACACCCGGCAACGCGAGAGCGGCGGGAAGCCACGCAAAGCCGTCGGACGAGTCACCACGGCCGTGCAGCACCACCAGCAGGCGGCGCGGCGCCCCGACGGGGCTCGCAGGAATGAACTGGGAACGCAGCGCGCGGGTCTTCATCGACAAGCTCCTTGTAGCGTTTCCCGGGATGTCCCCTCAAGCTATGCTCAAGCGGTATGGGCAAGCTCTTACTCGGGTTGGTACTGGGCGCCGCGCTGGGTGGACTCGGCAGCTACTACTACTTCGACCAGCAAGCGGCGTCCGCCGCCGAGGATTGCGGAGGTTTTTGTGGGGAGTCCACGTCCTGCCGCGAGGGCGCCTGCCTGCCGACGGAGACCGCGGAGGCCCCCTCCGAGCCGACCCCGAACAAGCGCAAACGCAAACGCCGACGCAAGCGACCGCGGCCGGCGTCGGGCGACGCGTCGCCGCCCGACGACGATCTGCCGCCGTTCGTGCCCGTGAACGACAGTCGCATTCCTCGCTACCGCGCCAAGAAAGCCCAGGTGCTGGAGATGGATGGTGACGGAGAACGCCTCTCAGACGACGTGATCCAGGCTCACCTTCGTCGCATCGAGCCCAAGTTCGACCAGTGTTTGCGCACCGCCGCGATGTACAGCGATGAGGAACTCGGGACCGGTGACATCGATGTCGTGTTGGGAATCACGTCCACCGGGAAAGTCACCGGCGTAACCGCGAAAGCGCCCCCCAACCTTCGGGTCTTCGGCATCGTGCCCTGCGTCCGCAAGGCCGTGTACGAACACCGCTTTCCCGCGTTTCAGGGGATGGACATGCACGTCGACTACAGCTTCGCGGTTCGGTAGCGCGGCCCAGCGACGGCGACGTCACTTGCCCGCCGGACGCCGAGGCCGAGAGCACCCACGTCGCGGGCGCAACACCGGCTGCGACGCGCTCTCGTGGTGGCCCGCCGTCCAATCCCGGACATACTCCGCGGATGTCGGCCGGGCTCCTCACTCGCTACCTCGCGGCCTATCGGGGCCTGCCGCGAACCGTCTGGCTCATCTCCGCCGTGGCGTTGATCAATCGCGCCGGCACCATGGTGGTGCCGTTCCTGAGCCTGTATCTGCAGGAATCGCGCGGACTCGATGGCGACGCGATCGGCACGCTCTTGTTCCTGTTCGGCGCCGGGGCGTTCATCGGCTCCCTACTGGGGGGCTACGCCGTCGATCGCATCGGGACAACCGTCACGATGCAAGCCTCGCTGATCGGCGTCGCGGCGGCGTTCGTGGGGTTTTCCCACGCTCAAACCGTGTGGTGGCTCGGCCTCGGCGCCTTCGCCATCGGCTTCGTTGGGGACATGTTCCGCCCCGCCGTCATCGCGGCGATCACCCAGCACGCCGCACCGCACGACACCACCCGAGCCATCGCCCTTTGCCGGGTGGCCGTCAACGCCGGTATGGCGGCCGGACCCGCCATCGGCGGAATCCTGGCGGTGCATGACTATCAACTCCTGTTTTGGGGCGACGCCGCGACATCGCTGGCGGCTGCGATCGCGCTCGCCTTGTGGGTCCCCCGCGCGGCAAGGTCCCCGTCGCTCGAGTCTTCGCCCCCCGCAAAACGCCCGCGCCGCTTCGAGATCGACCCCGGCTTCGTCGCGTTTCTCGCCCTCAACGGCGTCGTCGCGCTGGGTTTCTTTCAGGCGCTGTTCACGATGCCGTTGTTTCTGCACGAGGCCTACGGCTACGCCGAAGACGCGATCGGGGCGCTGCTCGCCGTGCAAGCGGCCACCATCGTGGGGATTGAGGTCTGGCTGGTCCATCGACTGCGTCAACGCAATGCCATGCTCGTGTTCGGATGGGGAGCTTTGCTCAGCGGCGTGGGCCTGAGCCTCGTCGGCTTGTCCGGCGCCGTCTGGCTCATTGTGACCGCGATGGTGGTGTGGTCGTTCGGAGAGATGCTGGCCCTCCCCTTCAGCGCCAGCTTGGTCTCGGAGTACGCCGGCCCGAAACGGGTGGGTAGCTACATGGGCTACTACAGCGCCGTGTTTGCGATCGCGATGATGGCCGCTCCTGTCGTCGGCCTGAGCATCCGCGATCAGTGGGGCTGGTCGGCGCTGTGGCTGTGCACGGCCGCGTCGGGTGTCGCGGTCTGCATCGCATCGATGCAACTCGCCACCCGGCCGCGTGGACCAAGCTGATCCTCAACTGGCCAGGCACCGGGGTTGGGTGGGCGCCAGGGCGATCACGCGAGCGGAACAGCCCGAGCGGGACAAGATTCGAGCCCTCGACCTGGGCCTCAAATCGCGTAAGCACCAAACACACCCACCACCCGATCCCGAGCCGAACTCGGGACTGGTGTAAGCTATCACGCTCGGAGCCACCATGACCTTTAACAACCTATCGAAGCAGACCCTCTCCTTGCTCACACTCGCGGCCTTGGGGCTGGCCCCCGTCGCTTGCGACTCGGATGACGATGGCAACGACAACAACGACCCCGTCGGAGACGACGACGACGACGACGGCGGAGACGGAGATTCGTCCGACGGTGAGAACTCGGACGAAGAGATCCCCGAAGACTACGCGGGCGAGGAAAATCCCAACGACGCCGATGACGAGGACGCCCTGGAGGCCGGGCAGGAGCTCTACGAGGAAAACTGCGGCTGCCACGGCGACGACGGCAGCGGCGGCGAGGGCGTCGCGGACCTCACGACGTCGTCCGCGGCCGCGTGGGCTGACGACTACTGGTTGTGGAAAGTCTCCGAGGGCGAGGGAGAAAACATGCCGGGCTTCAAAGACGCGCTCAGCGAAGACGAGATCTGGCAAGTGATCACATACTGCCGCACGCTCGCGGAGTAGGCAGGGGCCGGGCCTCGCCCAGGTCACACGACATCCACCCAGAGAACACGAGAAAGCCGGCGTCTCACGACGCTGGCTTTCTCGCGAAGCGCGTTCGCATGCCCAGCGCTCATCGACCGGGGCTGCCCCCGGATCCTCGCCGCGCGATCTCGTCACGCTGCCCCGTGGCCGCGCGGCTCGAGACACGGCTCGCATTCGATGCGAGCGAAATCGGCCCGGAACTGGGACACCACGCCAGTGGCTTGGAATCCGAATAAACTTTTCTTAAAA
Organism: Myxococcales bacterium FL481; assembly: GCA_006508105.1. Classification (GTDB taxonomy): domain Bacteria; phylum Myxococcota_A; class Polyangia; order Nannocystales; family Nannocystaceae; genus FL481. The sequence goes on from QKPP01000028.1 coordinate 7,825, forward strand.
AGAGTTTGACTTAATTTAGCTGAAGCTCCATTTTGATAAACATTGGTGCTCCCAACCACCTGCCCCCGCTGCCAGGCTGCTCTGGAAGTCGTGCGCCTGCGGTGCAGCGCATGCGCCACCCAGATCGATGGAACGTTCGCCTTGCCGGAGATTTTGCGCCTCGAGCCCAAAGAGCAACGCCTCCTCCTCGACTTCGTCTTGGCCTCCGGCAGTCTCAAGAAGGTCGCCGCTCAATACGGCCTTAGCTACCCGACCATCCGCAACCGTCTCGACGACCTCATCGCCAAACTGCAGGGGACCAAGGCCCCGGCAGAGAGCGATCGCATGGCGATTTTGGATGCCATCGCCGCTGGCAGCTTGAGCGTGGCGGAAGGCGCCAAACGCCTCCGCGAGATCAAGGACTGAGCCCATGAGCGACCCCGATCGCACAGCCCTCACCCGCGAGAAGATCCTCGCCATGCTCGCCGCCGGTCGGGTGAGCCCGGAGGAGGCAGACGAGCTCTTGTCGGCCGCGCAGGGGCGACCGCGTCCGTGGCGACGCTGGCTCAATCCCTTCGCGTGGGCCAGCGCGCCGCAGTTGTGGGGCCTGGCCGGGGCGACGGCCGCCGCGAGCATCGCTTGCGCTCCGTTTGGCATCGCTTTCGATGGCGCCCTCGATATGCACCTCGTCAGCGCGCCGCATCCCTGGCGGCGAGCCTGGATCGAGGCGTTGGTCGCCTGGCCCTGGCTCGCGTCTTGCCTGTGGCTCGCCACCCGGATCCCGCCCCGGCGGGGACGCTGGCGCGACATGCTGGCCATGGTCGGTGCGGCGAGACTCCCCTTGCTCATCGCCGGGGTGCTCACCCGCCTGCTGATCGGAGAACCCCCGACAGCCGACCCAGATCCGGGCCAGCACCACCTCCTGCTCGTGGCCATGTTGGTGGCCGTCCCCCTTAGCGTGGTGTTCATCGCCGGCCTTTGGCAGGCCTTCCGCACGGTCGGCGGCGGCCAACGCCCGTACGCCACGCTGAGCTTCACCGCAGCCCTCATCATCGCCGAAACCAGCTCAAAACTGCTGCTTTGGGTCCTCTAGTCCGCTACCCCCCTCCGCCCCATGTCCACCGAGTCACCGAGTCTTACCCTGTTCACGGCGCTGGCTAGCCTCGCCGTCGTTGGAGCCGGCTGCCCCACCGCGGATCCCGGTGCCGAATCCCCGGCTCCCGGCGCGAGCGACGAGCCGACGCCCGCAACAACCCCCGAATCGGAGTCGCCCGAGCTCCAAACGATCCAGATCCCGGCCGAGGGCGTCGATCTCGAAGGCGTGCTGCACCTCCCCGTCGGCCAGGAGCCCGTTCCCGCGATCCTGCTCGTACACGGCAGCGGTCCCGCCTCACGCGACCAGCCCACCCCAGGTCAGCTCAACATGGCCTTCGGGTTCACCATCCCGGTTTTCGCCCAGCTGGCCGCAGCCCTCACGCAGCGCGGCTTCGCCGTCCTGCGCTACGACAAACGTAGCTGTGGCCGCTTCAACGGTCTGTGCGACAACGACTACCCCCCGCCGCCCGACGACTTGACGATCGACGCCTTCATCGACGACGCGCGCCGTGCCGTCGAGTTTCTGGCCGCGCATCCCCGCGTCGACGCCGACCGAGTCTTCGTGGTCGGCCACAGCCAGGGGGCGACCTTGTTACCCACGCTGCTCAGCCACAGCTCCACCGCGCGGGCCGGGGTAATGATCGCCGGAAACTTCGATCCGATTGACCGGCTCGTCGCAAACCAGCTCGCCGCGACACAACACCTGCTCGCCGGCCAAGGACTCACGCCGGAGCAGATCGACGCGATTCCGGCCGTCGCGTCGCTCACCGAGATGGCGCAGCAACTCGCCGCACTACGGGCCGGGACCCACGACGGCACGCCGATCGGCGGCGCACCGGCGGCGTTTTGGCGTTCGTACTTCGATCAGCACGAGCGTGCGATCGCCCAGGCCGCACAACTGGACCGGCCCTTGCTCGCACTCCGGGGTTCCTATGATTGGAATATTGACTCGAATCAGTGGGAGAAATGGCGAAACACGCTGCAGGCGAGTCCGCACGCGGGGCTGCACGACGCCGTGGAGCTGCCTTGTGTGACGCACGCGCTGAATTGCGTCAGTGAGCCCGACTGGCACAAGATCAAGCCGGAGGATATCGGGCGAGAGGTGAGTGAGACCGTGGTGGAGGCGATTGTCGGGTTCCTCGCGACATGACCGCGGTCGACCGCCACGCCCCCAACCGCGGCCGCGAAACTAAGAGCCCGGCGCGTCGAAGCGAAACGCCTCCCGTGGGAGCGACGCAAGCTCGGTCTGCCGGTATCTCTCATAGTTCGCTCGTTTGAGTCTTCCTCCCGGGGTTCGGTGAGTCCGAGGCGAGAAGAACTCGATGCGCGGTCGTTCGTCGGTGTTGAAGGGCCCTTCGGGTCGCCACGGCCAATCGCCGAGGTAGGTGTTCGCCAAGTCCTCCGCCCGACGCAGGACGCGATCCCGACCCATCGCCGGTGGACGACGCGCCCGGAGGCCATCTTCGATCCGCGTGCGCGACAGATGGCGAGGGCGGGTGGTGCCGACGAGCGCCAATAACGGCCGGCGAGCATTCCTCGAGGAGACGAACACCCCCACGAGATCGAAGACCGCGCGCATGCTGTTGGCGATGGTCTCAAACTCTTCCGGGCCGACCTGCCATCCCGCGAGCCACACACAAAAGAGCCCGTCTTCGTTGAGGCGACCCCGCATGGCTTCGAAGTGCTCCACTGTGTACAAGTAGCCGGTCTGGCTCTCCCAGGGCACGAACAGATCCGAAACGATGACGTCGAAGCGCCGTGGCAAGCGTGAGAGGACGTGACGCCCGTCGCCGACCAAGACGGTTGTGCGAGGGTCGTGCAAGATGTCGGCGTTGGCGGCCGAAAAGTAGGCCGCCGCCTCCACGACGTCGTCGATCAGCTCCACCACCGTGACCCGCTCCACGCCGGGGTGATCAAGGGCGGCGCTCGCGGTGATGCCCGTCGCCAAGCCGATAAATGCGACTTGCTTGGGGTCGTTGTGCAACAAGAGAGGCGTGTGCCCCTGACGAAGCTCCATTGGGCTAGATTCGATCGATCCAAGCCCGTAGTGAGTGTTTTGGCTCAAAGACATCTGAGCGTGGTGCTTGCCGCGGGTCACCTGGATCCAGCCGTACGGACCATGAAAGCGTCGGATCAACTCCTCGCCATGCCGGAGGCCCCGAACCCGATCGACGTGCACGGTCGTACTGACGACGACCGTCCCCGCCGCGAGAATCCACCAGCCCGCACGGCGTAGTCGGCCGGCCTGCCGCATGACCAACGCCGCCAACCCAAGATACGTGGCGGCCACGACGGCAAAGGACCACCACAGATCGAGGAGTGGCACGAGGACGAAGCTAGTGCAAAGGGCACCGATCGCCGCCGCCAAGGTGTTGGCCATCGTCATCTCGCCGACGACGCGTCCGGGCTTTCGTGCCGCGCCGGCCAGTTCCCAACAACTCGGGAGGATAACGCCCATCGCCAAACACGGCAGCCCGCAGACCGCCGTGACCAGACCGACCGCCCCGAGAACATAGCCTTCGAAAGAGTGTCCGGCGCGAAAGTAGGCCAAGCCCCGCAGCTCGACGAGAGCCCAAGCCGACACGGGCAGGCCGACCGCCGCGAGCATCGAGGCCCTCACCAGCCCCAGCCGAAGGTCGATGCGACCGATCGCGGCCGAAACCAACGCCGAACCAGCCGCCAACGCCAGCAAGATCACGAACAAGATGGCGGCGAACGTGTAGGTGCTGTTGTGGAAGATCAGCGAAAACAGGCGCGTGTAGAGGACCTGAGCCGCGAGCGCGCCAAAACCCGAGATCGCGGCGGCCAGCGTCCACAACCGCCGGTCGGGCACCGGGATCTCTGGCCCGGGCTCTCGATTCAACGGCCGAGAGACCGTACGTCGGCCGCACGCGGCGACGACCGCCACGCCCAGCGAGAGTCCGGCCGCGGCGTAGCTCGTCGCCACGACCCCCAAGGTGGCGAGCAAGCCGAAAGTGGTGACGGCAACCCCCGCGACCGCGCCCAGGAGGTTGAACGCGTAGACCCGAGCGATTCGTTCCCCCGCACGCGCCGGGTTCAACCCGGCCACGGCTCGAGCCACAAAGGGAAGGCTCGCACCCAACGCGGTGGTCCCGGGGAGCAGGAGCACCAGACTGTAGATCGCTCGGATCCCGTCGCCCCCGTCTCCGACCGGGAGACTCGCATGCGGGAGCAGTCCGGCGAGCACTGGCACGACCAATGCCCACAGGCCGACAACCGCCTCGACCGCCGCGTACCCGAGCAACGGTTGCCGCCAGCGTTCGCTCGCGCGACTGGCCCACGCGTAGCCCAGGGCCATTCCCAAGAAGTAAGCCGCCAGCACCACCGCGGCCGCGCGCGCGGTGTGACCGAAGGCGAGTCCGAGCTGACGGGCCCAGGAGATCTCGTAGGCCAGACCGGCCGCCCCCGAGCTGAACACAAGGGCCAAAATGCCGGCAACCCTTCGGTCTGGGGCGGAGGCTCGATCAGTCAGGTCAGTCACACTCCTGCGGCCTGGGGTACCCGCGCGACGATATCCCAAAGCGGCAGCGCTATCCGCACGCGGGGATCGGGAAGGAGCTCGTGTCCTCGTGCATGCGGGGGCGGAAACGGTCGGGCATATCCGGTCCTATGTCCGGGCCCGTTGAATGCTGATCTCCGGCCGAGTCGTGTTGCGCCACCTCTTGCCTTCAACGGTTCGGCCGCGCGTGCTTGTCGGCGAACGCGGGCGCCGAAGTCCTTCCCGCTGACGAATGAGCCAATCCCGGTCCGCTTCGCCCGTCGAAGCCTCGCGGCGCACCCCCTTCACTGCGATCATGAACGAGCCGATTTTAGCCCGCGTCCCATGATTGGCTCGCGGCGAGGGAGGCACCGCCGCGTGGGAAGCAGAACCGAGAGACCAGGATGTCAGCCCAATCCGGCTCGAGCTGGACGTGCCACGAGACCGAGACAGTACATTTGAGCCGTAGCCCGTCAAGAAACGGCAGCGTCGGCTCGACGCGTTCGACGACACCGTGCTCTCGATATACGCGAGAGGGATGAGTACACGGGATACTCGAGACCACCTGGCGAAGGTGTACGGCACCGAGGTGTCGCCGGAGCTGATTTCGGCGGGGGGCCGGGTGG
>QKPP01000239.1 GCA_006508105.1 Myxococcales bacterium FL481
TGACGATGATGACGATGATGACGACGACGACGACGACGACGACGATGACGACGACGATGACGACGACGGGGCGGGTGATGGCGACACCGACCCTCTCGGTGGCCACAGCGCGGCCGAGTCCGGGTGCGGTTGCCACGCGACACCATCCGCGGCTTTCGGGGCGCCACTCCTACTGGCCGCCGGCGCGTTTGCTCGCCGTCGCCGTCGACGCGCGTGACCTCGCGCTTCGCCGTACCTCGGGGTCGTCCCAGTAGACGGCGGGGCTGACTCTCGGCGAGCCGTCACGCCGCCAGGCTCCGCTGGGCAGGCGCCGGCGTGGGTCGCAGGGCAGCTTTCAATGCGACGGGCCGTCCGGCGTCGGGTTCGCAGGCTCGGTCCGTGGACTCGACGGCGAACGGCCGCAGTGGGGGCACGGTTTTGTGCTCTCGACGGCCTCGCGTCGAGTTCGCAACGCATCTCGAAATGCACCACCCAAGATCGCGGTGGGGAGGGCAAACACCCCGATGCCCAAGGTGGCGATCACCCCGCCCAATACCCGGCCCAACGGGGTGACGGGGTACACGTCGCCGTACCCGACCGTGGTCAGCGTTACCACGGCCCACCACATGCTCGCGGGGATCGACCCGAACACGTCGGGTTGGGCGTCGCGTTCGATGTAGTAGATCGCGGTCGAGGCGACGAGCACCAGCACGGTCGCGAGGTGGAGTGTCATGAGCAGCTCGTAGCGCGACGACCTCAGCATCTGGCGCATCATCCGGTGTGCCCCGGCGGAGCCCCCCAGATCCAGAAGGCGAATGACCCGGAGCAGTCGAAACGATCGCAGGACTCGCAGGTCGATCCCCAGTGGCGGCAGGTACCATGGCAGGATCGCCAGCAGGTCGACGATGGACATTGGGCGCAGCGCGTGCCGAACTCGTCCTTGGATGGTTGACGAGACGCTCCACACCCGCACTCCGTACTCGAGCGTAAACAGGAGGATCGACACGGAGTTGAACGCTTGCAACTCGCGGGCATACCGGGCGTAGAGGTCTGGCACCGACTCGAGCAGGGCGGCGCCGACGTTGCTGACGATCAACCCGACCAACACGTAGTTGAAGGTGCGGCTTGCCCGGTCGGCGTTGTGCTCGAGCGAGACGAGTTCGTGGACCCGCGTGCGAAAGTTGGGCGGCATGCAAAGACGTCCTCTCGGCTGGATACGCCGATCAGCCTAGCTCGGGCTCGGCCGCCCACGAGTTGGGGCGTAGCCGCGCGGCAAGGCCGGAAGCGGTGTGCGGGGCGGGGCTCGTCCCGCCAGGCACGTCCGGCCGCGCGAACGCCGAAGAAGCCCGCTTGGTTCTCCCTTGCTGCCGGCGGGACCGCCCGGTTGCGCGACGTGTCCCTCGTCGCACATGGGGTGAGTTCTTATGCCGAACGACGAGGCCCGTCAGCGCAGTCGATTGATCATCTTCGGGGTCGTAGGGGCGTACCTGCTGCTGCTCGTCGGTTTGGCCTCGGTCGGTCGGTTCACGTTCGTGACGAAGACGGCCGTCGTCCCGGTCGTGCTGCTCGCGGTGCTGGCGACTGGTCACGTGCGAGCGTTCGTCGAGCAGTGGGCGGTCTTTTTGAGCCTGCTCGTCTTGTTCGACGCGTTCCGTGGCTACATCTACTACAGCATCGTTGCGCTCGATCTCGACGTCTACATGGGCTACGTCATCGAGCTCGAGCGTTGGCTGCTCGGGGGGCACATCGCCCCGGTGTGGGTGCAAGCCAGGTGGTGGGACCCGGATGTGGAGACCGCGTTCGACCAACTCTTGACGGTCGTGCATGGCTCCCACTTTCTGTTCTTTTTGTTGTTCTCGCTGACGGTGTGGCACGCCCGACGAGCCGCATTTCCCGATCTCAAGCTGGGGATGCTCTTGGTGATGGCGGGGGGCCTTGTCGGCTACCTTCTCGTGCCGACCGTGCCGCCGTGGATGGCCGCCAGCGAGTTCGGCGTGCTCCCCGAGATCACCCGGGTCTACGGCCAGGTCTACAACACCGCGACGCCCACGCTGAGGCAAGCCCTCGACACCAATCCCATCGCCGCCATGCCGTCGCTGCACACCGCGTTCCCGGCGTTTCTGACCCTCGTGGCCTGGCGGTTGTGGCGTTGGCGGGCGCTTCCGATCTTCCCCTACTTCGCGCTGATGCTGTTTTCGCTGGTGTACGGGGGCGAGCACTACGTGGCCGACGAACTGGCCGGGATTGCGTTGGCCGGGGTGGTGTACACGGCGGTCTACCCGGGGCGGTTGGGCGCACGACTGAGGGCGGCGCTGGCTCGCCAGGACGCCGAGGCCTCGGCGGTGCTGCGCTGGCTCGACACCCCCCTGCGTCGGCATTTGGCCGCCACCGCGCTGGTGCTGCTCGCGGCGGAGGTTGTGGGGCAGATCTCGTTGTCGGGGCGGAGTGCCTGGTCGCCGGGACGCCGTTTCGTGGCGCGTGAGCTGGCGGGGAAAAGCCCCCTCGCGCCGGTCGTGCTCGGGCGCATCGCGCTCGCAGAAGAAGACCTGCCCACGGCGCAACGCGAGTTCGAGCGGGCGCTGACCCTGGTGCAAGACCCGGTACGGCTGCGTGCGGTCCGGGTGATGACGGCTCAGACGGCGATGCACAACGGGGACGCGGCCGCCGCGGTTCGGGCGCTCGTCGTCGAACCTCTCGATCAGCTCGATCCTGAGCACGGCGTGCTGTTGGCTCGCGGTCACTTCGCGACGGAGCAGCGCGACGCCGGGATGCGCGTGCTCACGCAATTGTCCCGCGGGTATCCCGGCTCGGCCCGGCTGGCGTACGAGCGCGGGAAGTGGGGGCTCGCAGTGGGAGCGCTTTCCCCTGCGGACATCGAGGGGGTGGTGTTGTCGCTGCGCGACCGATTCCACGACCCCGTCGCGGCTGAGCTGGCGGATCGGCTGGCGGCGCAGCTCGCCCGCACGGGCCCGGCCCGGGCCGGACGTCATCGGACTGGCCCGTAGCGAACGACGTCGGGCGAGCCCGAGCTCGTCGCGGCGACTTACGCCGGCGTGCTGTCGCCGTCGAGGGTGCCCGCGGGCACGGCTGGCGCGGGCGGCTGCGCGGCTGGGGTCTCACGTGGGCGAGGACCCAAAAACTCGACCGCGATGCCGCGTTTCGGCGCGCCTTCACAAAACGTGTTGATCAGGTCCTTGATGTCATTGTCGATGAACACGCTGTCCCGGGCGTCGATCGTGACCTTGCTCCCGCTGGTGATGGTCTCGAACGCCTTGGCGAGGCCCGCTTTGTTGAGGAACGTGACCTCTTGCGCCAACGTCAGCGTGACCTCGTGGGGACCTTCGCCTTCGTCGCCGGCCTCGGTGACCTGCAACAGATGAGAGTTGCGGTAGTGCGCGCGCAAAATGACGGTGAGGGCGACCGCCAGCCCCAGCCCAATGCCAGTCAGCAAGTCGGTGAACACGATGCCGGCGACGGTCGTGACGAAGGGGATGAACTGGCCGAGGCCACGCCGGTACATGTCGACGAACAGCGCCGGTTTGGCGAGCTTGTAGCCGACGACGATGAGGACGGCCGCCAACGCCGACAGCGGAATGAGATTGAGGACCTCGGGCAGCAACAACACGAAGCCCAAGATCAACGCGCCGTGCAAAATCGCCGAGGCCTTGGTCTGCGCCCCGGACTGGGCGTTGGCCGAGCTGCGGACAATGACTTGCGTCACCGGCAGGCCCCCCAACAGGCCGGAGGCGATATTGCCCGCTCCCTGCGCGAACAGCTCGCGGTTCGGAGGAGTCACGCGGGCTTGGGCGTCGAGCTTGTCGGCTGCCTCGACGCACAACAGCGTTTCCAAGCTGGCGACGATGGCCAGGGTCACGGCGGTCCGCCAGACGTCGGCGTTGACGAACCCACCCCAGTCGGGCGAGTAGAGGCCGGCGAAGAACGCAATCGGAGACTCGGCGACCGGTAGGTTGACCAAGTGCGAAGCGGCGAGCGAGTACTCGGGCGCGGAGCTCGAGGCCACCGCCTGGAACACGATGCCGAACACCACGGCCACCACCGGGCCTTGAATGAGTTGAAACAGTCCGCCGCGTTTGGCCAACACGAGGTCCCAAAACAGCAGTAACACCAACGCGATGCCCGCGACCAACGCCGCGTTGAGGTCGAGGGATTCCAGCAAATGGCCGAGAGTCGACAAGGTCGTGTCGCCATCGGCTTGCTCGTAGGCGAGCTGGCCTTCGGGGGTGCTGTCCCGTCCCAGGGCGTGGGGGATCTGCTTGAGCACGATCAGCACGCCGATACCCGCCAACATGCCGCGGATCACCGACGCGGGGAAGAAGAACGCGAGCAGCCCGGCGCGGGCCAAGCCGAAGCCGATCTGGAGGAGTCCGCCGAGGATGACCGCGACCAGGAACGGCTCGAATCCCAGTCGGTCGATGGCGTTGAGCACCACCACCGCCAGTCCGGCCGCGGGACCAGAGACGCCGAGCGCCGAGCCGCTGAGGCTTCCGACGACGAGGCCGCCGACAATGCCTGCGATGATGCCCGCGACCAGCGGCGCCCCGCTGGCCAGGGCGATGCCGAGGCACAACGGCACGGCAACGCAGAACACGACCAGGCTCGCCGGCAGGTCGCTACGTAAAGTCGCAAGGGTGAACGGGCGCGATGGGGAGGAGGAAGGGGAGGAGTCTGCGCTGGACATATCGCCGTGAACGCTTCTCAAAGCGTTACAACCCAGCGTGATAGTGATGCTATTCCGTAGGGACGCAACCTCTATCGCCGCGCGAAGACCCGCCAGGGGCGACGCGGGTGGGGAGCGCGCGGCGGGAGCCCCGGCCACGGCGGGAGCACGGGGCCGCCGTTTCGAGCGCCTTGCGGCGCGCGACGCAGACCGTTTTCGTGCGGGGAACGCCGCTGCCGCACGAACTGGCGGACTGCGTCCTTCGCGGGGATGGTCACCGCGAGCGAGCGGCTCGACGGTTCGGTGTCCGCCGCGCGAGATCCCCGGCGGTTGCGCCCGCGTTTCCCGCAGAGCGAGTCCACGCTCGACTGCGACGCGCTGGGCCGATTTCGATCCGAGCCGGGGGGCAGTCACGGCGAGACTTCGCCGGACCGGCCCGCCACCGGTGGCCGTAGCGACCGATGTCGGTCATCGATCCGCGTGGAGCCGGCGGTCGCCTCACCCTGACGTTGTCCGAGGACCGACGGGTTGGCAAAGTCCGCCGCGATGATGCGTCTCGACGGGGTCTCCAAACAGCACGGCCAGCAGATCGTGTTCCTCGACGCCTCCCTGAGTGCGCGCGCCGGCGATCGCATGGGCTTGGTGGGTCCCAACGGGTCCGGCAAATCCACCCTGTTTCGTCTGATCTGCGGCCAGGAAGCGCCGGACTCGGGCGAGATCATCGTGGAGAAGGGGGTTCGGGTGGGCTACTTCGACCAAAACGTGGGCGAGATGGCGGGATGCACGGTGCTCGAGCAGGCCATGTCGGGTGCCGGCGAGGTTTCGTCGGTGCGGCAGGAGCTCGCGCAGTTGGAACTGGCGATGGCCGATCCGGAGCGCGTCGACGAGCTCGACCGGATCATCGCGCGCTTCGGCGAAGTGCAGTCGCGCTTCGACGAGCTCGACGGCTACGCCCTCGAGGCCCGGGCCCGAGAGGTCCTTGAGGGGCTCGGCTTTCGACCCGACGTCATCGACGATGACGTCGGCCAGCTCTCCGGAGGTTGGAAGATGCGGGTCGCCATTGCCGGCATCTTGTTGATGCGTCCCGACTTGTTGTTGCTCGACGAGCCCACCAACCACCTGGACATCGAGTCGATCATCTGGCTCGAGGCCTTTCTCGCGCGCTTCGAGGGGGCGCTGATCATCACCTCGCACGACCGGGAGTTCCTCGATCGGGTCGTCACCAGTATCGTGGAGATCGATGGCGGGGAACTCTCGACGTTTAGCGGAAACTTCGCGTTTTATGAGCGCCAGCGCGCTGTTCTCGATGCGCAAGCCGAAGCCTCATTCGCCCGCCAACAGGCGATGTTGGCCAAGGAGAAGGCGTTTATCGCCCGGTTCAAGGCCCGGGCAAGCCATGCCGCGCAAGTGCAATCCCGCGTCAAAAAGCTCGACAAAATCGAACTGCTGTCCCCGCCACGTCGGACCAAGCGCGTGGACTTCGAGTTTGCCGCGCCGAAGCGTTCGGGCGACGACGTGGTTCGCATGCGCGGGCTGTGCAAAGCCTACGGCGAGCGCAAGCTGTACGACGACTTCGAGTTTGCGATCCGTCGCCTCGAGCGGTGGTGCGTGATGGGGATCAACGGAGCGGGGAAGTCGACCCTGCTCAAGATGGTGGTTGGTGAGACCGAGCCCGATGCGGGTGAGGTAAAAGTCGGGGCTAGCGCTTCGGTCGGGTACTTCGCACAGCACACGATGGAGCTACTAGACGGTGAGCAGACGATTTTGGAGAGCTTCGAGGCTGCCATCCCCTTGGCCAACCGGGGGACGCTGCTCAACCTCGGCGGCGCGTTCGGTTTCTCCGGCGCGGACATGGACAAAAAGTGCAAGGTCTTGTCTGGCGGTGAGCGGGCTCGGGCGGTCCTGGCGAAAATCTTGTATCGCGCTCCCAACTTCTTGGTCCTCGACGAGCCGACGAACCACCTCGATATGGAGACCAAGGCCATGCTCGTTGACGCACTGGCGAGCTACGAAGGCACGATGTTGTTTGTCTCCCACGACCGCAGCTTTTTGACCAAGCTGTCGAATCGGGTGATCGAGCTGGGCAGCGAACGGCCCCGTGTGTTCGACTGCGGGTACGCGGAGTACGTCAGCAGCACGGGTCGAGAAGCGCCGGGCGTGCACGCGTAACGGCTCGCGCGTTGGCGGTGTTCCGACCTGGGCCACATCGTCGGTTTGCCGTGGTGACGCCGGGCGACCGCTGGTCTCCTACGCTAGGCTCGATCCGCGATGGATACGCTGGCGCGGCTCGTGATCGGTGACCTGACGGCGGCCGAGCGGATCTGGTCGGCCCTGACGCCAGGCCTGGTACTGGTCGCGTACGTCGTGGGCGGTCTTGCGGTCTACGCCATTCGCGTGTGGCGGCGGGGTCCCTATCGCGACGCCGAGCTCGAGGCCCGGCCCCGCACGGTGCTCACGGCGTTGTGGCTGCGGTTGTTCTTCGCGTGGCTCATGCGCCCGCTGTGGTACCTCGTCGTCCGGTCGGGGGTACCTGCGACCGCGATCACCACCTTGTCGGTGCTGCTGTCGGTTGCGGCTGCGTTCGCGTTGGCGATGGGGCGATTTTCGTTGGGGGGCTGGTTGTTCATCGCCGGTGGGATCTGTGACTTTCTCGACGGTCGACTCGCTCGCGCTCGAGATCGGGCGAGCCCGGCCGGTGGCTTTCTCGACTCGGTCCTCGATCGCTACTCCGATGCCGCAGTCTTGGTGGGGCTGGCGTGGTTCTACCGCCACGACTGGGTGTTGCTCGCGGTGTTGGCTGCGCTGGTGGGATCGCAGCTGACGTCGTACGTGCGGGCCAAAGGCGAGGCGCTGGGGGTCTCGATTCAAGTCGGGCTGATGCAGCGAGCTGAACGTTTGCTGCTGCTGGGACTCGGTGTGGCCTTGAGCCCGATCGTCGAAGCGGTGCTCGATCCGCACAACGTGCGGCCCAGCCATCGCTTGGCCATCGCTTCGCTGGTGTTGTTGGGGCTGAGCACCCAGGCCACGGCCGCGCGGCGGTTCATCTACGGCCTGCGCGCTCTCGACCACCGCCCGTTTCGCGGATTCGGCTCGCTGTCTCGCGGCAGCCTCGCCCGGAACGTGGTCGCGGCCGCGGTGGCCACCGTGGTCGACTTCGCGGTGTTCTCTCTGCTGTGGACCCGCGTTGGCATCGAGCCGGGGTGGGCGACCGCGGGCGGGTGTCTCGTCGGGGCGGTCGTCAACTTCACCATCAATCGCTCGTGGGTGTTCGGCAGCCGCTCCGGCGCAGCCAAACAGGGGCTGCGCTATGCGTTCGTCAGCTCCACGTCGGCCGCCCTCAACGCCGGCGGCGTGACGATTTTGCTACTGGTTCCGTCGGCGTCGGCCCAGGTGGCATGGCTGGCCGTGCGCGGCGCGGTCTACCTGGCATGGAACTTCCCGCTGCAACGCGACTACGTATTCGCTGACGCACGCGGACGGGACGAACTCGCCGAGTCCGCGACATTCGTCTCGGCCCGCGCCGCCTAGCGGGCGGACCCCGACGGGCGGGGGAGGCTTCGTCCAGATGAGATCTCGGGCGCGGTGGGGTAGTCTCCGCCCGCATGGGTGCCTCTCCGCGTCGACGCGCACGCCGCTACTGGCTCATGAAGAGCGAGCCCGAGGCGTTTTCCATCGTCGATCTCGAGGCGATCGAGCGGTCGCCCTGGGACGGGGTACGCAATTACCAGGCGCGCAACTTCATGCGGGACGAGATGCGTCACGGCGACCTCGTGTTGTTCTATCACTCGAATGCGGACCCGCCCGGGGTGGTCGGAATGGCGCAGGTTGTCAGCGATACCGCGTATGCCGATCCGACGGCGTTCGATCCCGACAGCAAGTACTTCGATCCCAAGTCCGACCCCGACAACCCCCGTTGGATGCTGGTAGACGTGGCCTTTGTCGATAAGTTCCCGCGCATGGTCTCGCTCGAGGAGCTTCGCGCGGATCGTTCGTTGTCCGCGATGCCGGTTTGTCAACGGGGTCAGCGGCTGTCGATTCAGCCGGTTGAGAAGCGTCACTTCCTGCGGGTCGTCAAGCTCGCCGGCGGTCGCGTGCCCGCGTAGACGCGCTCGGGACCTGGCGCCGGACGGGCCGGCAAACGACCGAGCTGGCGTCCCGTCGACGTCGGCGATGCCGACGGGGCGCCGTGCGGCCTAGAAGCGGCCGAGTCGTCCCGTCGATGCCGACGGGGCGCCGCCTCGCGACTTGAGGCGATCACTGGCCCGAACGTGGTGCTCGACTTTGTCGCGCTCGCCCTCGGCCAGGACGTGCTGCGCTTCCACCAGCGGCTTGAGTGGTTCGCCCACCAGCGATTCGCGCAGCGCGTGCATCGCGTCAGTTGTGGTGAAGATGCCCACCGGCTTGGCACCGTCGGTGACCACCACGGCGCCGTAGCGGTGCGCCTCCATCTCCTCGGCCACCGCGAGAAGTGGGGTATCCCGCGCGCAGGCGTATGGGTTTCGTACCATCGCCTCGCCCACCGTGAGCGCATCGGGTTGTCCGACCGAGGCAGCCAAGCCCGCGTCACGGGTGCTGAGAATCCCGACGAGGCTTCCGTCTTCACCGGTGACCACCAGGTGCCGGACGTTGTTGGCGTACATGCGATCTTGTGCGTCGCTGAGCTTGAGCGCGTGGGAGACCGTGAGCGGGTCTTCGGTCATGATCGATCCGATCGGGGTGTCTTTGCGGGCGTGTGTTTCGGTTGTCATGGACCACTCCTGGGCGTCGGGGTCTCCGACGAGTTCACGATGGGTTGAGTCGAGAAAATGCCCACGAGCCGTCGTCAGTGACGGCTCGTGACCGGCGCAACGCGCCTAGTTGTCCGTTGGTGGCACGATGGCCACGGGGCAAGGGGCCGACGCCGCGAGGGTGCTACCGGCGCTAGCTTGGACGATACGTTCGGCAAAGGTCAGGCGCTTCGAGCCGCATACGATCAGGGATGGTTTGAGATCCTCGGCGAACTCGATCAGGCGTTGGATCGCGTCACCCGGGACGGCGACGACCCGATCCGCCTCGACGCTGTGTTCGGCGAGAAAGCGTCGAATATGCTCTTGCGCTTGGGCCACGAGCTGCTCGCGCGCTTCGTCGAGCTGCTTGCGGTCGGTGGCCTCGTGGATGTGTCGATCGAGTCCCGGCAGAACGTGGACCGCGGTGAGCGGGAGGCTGAGTGACTTGGCGATCTTGGCAGCAAAATGGATCGCGCTGACGCTGCTGGCCTCGAGGTCGGTCGCCACGACGATGGGGCCGGGTTCGTCGGCTTTCCAGCGCCAGTCCGGGGGGACGACCACCAGCGGTTGAGCGAGGCGCCGGACCAAACGGCGCGCGACAGTACCGAGACGCACGGCCGAGACGTCGTGGCGGTTGACTTTGCGGCCGATGATCAGGCCCGTGTCCGGAGCGGCAGCGGCCGCCTCCTCCATCGTCGTCTCGATCACGTCGGCTTCGACGTGCTTGATGTCAACCGTGGGTAGGGCTTGCCGGACATCGTCGAAGCTGGGGGGGGCTGGTCGGGCCAGCCGGGTCAGTGCGGGCTCGTACACCGCGGCGTGGCTCAGGTACGCGTGCCAGCGATCGGTGTGCACGTGCAGGGCGGATAGCTTGGGGACCTGGTCGCCCGCGGCCCGGTCGTTCCACATGCGGGCGAAGTCGACGGCTCCTTTGTAGCGCTCGTTAGGGTCCAGTCCGATGATCCAGTGCTTCATGAAGTACCTGCCTTGCCGTGTTCCTTCCGTGCATAGCCTGGGAGCGGCGCCCGCCGGATCAACTTGAAAGACTTGCGTTCTCCCGGAGGTATGCGCGCACGAATTGCGGTGTGGGTCGAGATGCGCCAGGGGTCGGCGATCGCCGTCCGGCCAAGTCCGCGACCGTCCCACCGAATCGCCGTGCGCGTGCGAGAAAAGGCGCAGCGGGAGTGTCGCGTGAGGGGTCAGCCGGGTCATCGCGGACGCGATTGCGCGAGGGCAGGCGGGGTGGGCCGCTGGCCGGAGCGGGCGATATCGAGGACGTCAGCCGGTCGACGAGACGGCGGAAGGTGCGCGGGGGGCCGCGCGGGCGCACGCGCTGCGTCTCGCACCAGGCGCGATTGATATAGTCACGCTGAACGCAGCTGTGGGTCGTGATTCGGGGTCGGATCTCGGCGCTGTCAGAGGCTGAGACCGCGAGTCACGTGATGCACGACCGATCTTCACCCATCGCGCCCAAGGGCGGCCCCGAGGCGAGCCGGACGATCTCCACTCCACGGCCGTCGAGGCCTCCGCCGCAGCCGCGGTCAGCGTTTCGAGATCCGGGCCCCGCCGGGGCGGCCCCAGCCAGACGTCATGTCGGTTCGATGGGCCTGCGATGGGCTCTGGCGGGGATGGGTCTGGTCTCGTCGGGGCTGACGTCGGCCGGCGACGTCGCTGCTTCCGATCGGCCGGGGGATCCAGAACCCGTGGTGCGGGTCGCGGGCCAGCGGGCGTGTGCGCACTGCTCGGTGGAAGAACTCGCCGACCGCATTCACGCTCGCCCCCGGCGCGGACATCCCCGTCAGGACCTGCGCTGGTGGGCGAACCGGGACGAGGTGGGGCCGACGTGGGGACCCGCCCGCTACGCGCTGATCGTCAAGTTTCGCGATGCGAACCGGGTGCGGGTCGATGCGGATGGCCAACTGGTTGCTCGCGGCGACGCACTGACGCGACGACTGCGGGCGTTCCAGGCCGAACACGACCTGTTGGTGCGCGCGTACATCACCTTGGCCGAGGAGCGCGTGGACGCCCTGCGCCGGCGAGCGATGCGTCGCAGTCTGCGCACGCAGCCCGATCTTGCCGGTACCGTGCGGATCGAGCTGGACCCTCCGGACAAGGCGAACCTGGTGCATGTGGGGGAGCGGCTGCAGGCGTTGGATGCGGTCGAGTACGCCTACATCGCCCGGGAAAACTTGCCACCGCCGCAACCGTCGGAGGCTGCGATGTCGCGCGGGGACCTTCCTCCGACCACGGACTCGTTCGTCATGCAGCAGGGGTATCTCGGCCCCGATCCGGGCATCGACGCGGAATTCGCGTGGAGCATGGGGTTGGATGGGTCCGGTATCGCGTGGCGAGACAACGAGTACTCGTGGAGGCTCGACCACGAAGAGTTCAACGAGGTTGCGATCGCAGTCGAGGAGGGTCAATCGCTCGCCGACCTGTACCGCGACCATGGGACCGCCGTGATCGGGGTGATCGCGGCCCCTCACAACGGCTACGGCGTCAGCGGGATTGCACCCAGCGCGACGCTGACGGTGTATCCGGAGATCACGGTGGCGGACGGCTCACGCCGCTGCGAAGCCGTGCTCAGCTCGATGGCCGACTCACGACCCGGGGATGTGGTGCTGATCGAACAGCAAGACGAGTCCGGGGCGCCGTCAGAGATCGAGCTGTGCATCTACGATGCCGTCAAGATGGGCGTGGATGCAGGAGTGGTCGTGGTCGGAACCGCGGGCAACGGGGCGCAGAACCTCGACAGTCCCACATACGCCAGCTACATGGAGCGAGGCGACAATGGGGCGATTATCAACGGTTCGGGGACGCCAGATACTCAGCACAACGCCCGCGAAACAAGCACGTACGGTGAACGGGTCAACCTGCACGGCTGGGGCTCCGTCGTTGTCAGTACGGGCTACGGCTATTTGACCACAGTGGGTGGGGACGAGCGGCAATCGTACACGGATCGTTTCGGGGGCACGAGTGCGGCGGGCCCGATGGTCGCGGGCGCGGCGATCTTGTTGCAACAGTTCGCGGTCGAGTCCCTCGGCGGCCCTTTCACGTCGCAGAAAGTCCGTCAGACCCTGAGCGACACCGGCATTCCCCAGGGCTCGGGTCCGCCGGTCGGCCCGTTTCCTGACGTACGCGCGGCGATTCAAAGTTTGCAGGAACCCGAGGGCGTCCCGCCGGCGGTCGTGATCGTGTCGCCGGACACCGACGTCGAAACGGCAGAGGTGCCGTATCTGACTGTGGTGGAAGTTACCGCCACGGACGAGAGCAAGGTGGAGCACGTTGAGTTGTCGATCAACGGAGAGGCGGTGGGGGAGCCCGATGTGGAGGAACCGTACGTGTTCGAGGTGGAGCTGGGCGTGGGGGAGTGGGTGATCACGGCGTCAGCCGAGGATCTGCATGGGAACGTTGGCACGTCCGAGGGTCGAGTCATTGTTGTCGGGGCGAGCGACGACGATGACGGTGCAGATGACGACACCTTTACGGGGGCGGACAGTGTGACGGGTGAGGATGACGACGGTCAGGACGAGACTGGCGGCGATGATGACGATGACGATGACCCTGACGACGATGACGATGATGACGATG